>VBQB01000061.1:1580-7537 GCA_005887855.1 Verrucomicrobiota bacterium
GACGCCCCTGAAGGGCTTTGCGCCAGATGCGTGCTGAAGATCGCGCTACAGATGCCTCCGGAGGGATCTGTAGCCGGGGTCGCTGACCCCGGCGGCATGGATAAACCCTCACGCGGCGATGCAACAGCTGCGCCCGATGGGAAAAAAGCAACGCGGGCTGCCGAGCTGCTGGGAGAGTTGGGTGATTACGAATTGCTGGAGGAAATCGGTCGCGGTGGTCAGGGCGTTGTGTTTCGTGCGCGGCAAAAGAGTCTCAATCGCACCGTCGCTTTAAAAGTTATCAGCCTTGGTCAGTGGGCGAGCAAAGCGCACTTGAAACGCTTTCGCCTCGAAGCGGAAGCGGCAGCTCGCCTAGAGCATCCCGGTATCGTTCCAATCCATGAAGTTGGCGAGCGCGATGGCCAGTGCTACTTCAGCATGAAGTTTATAGAAGGCGGCCAGCTTGACGAAGTAACCAAGCGGGCGCCGATGTCGATCCGGCAGGCGGTCGAATTAATCGCGAAAGTAACTCGCACAGTGCATTACGCGCATGAACACGGGATTCTGCATCGCGACATCAAACCGGGAAACATTTTGCTGGATCAAAAAGGCGAACCGCATCTGACAGATTTTGGTCTGGCGCGCTTGGTCGAGACGGAGAGCACGGTCACGCGCACGATGGAAGTTTTGGGCACGCCCAGTTACATGGCGCCCGAACAAGCAGTGGGAAACAACGCGGCTGTCGGCAGCGCCACAGATGTCTATGGACTTGGCGCCGTAATTTACCAATTGCTGACCGGTCAGCCGCCTTTTGCCGGTGGAACAACCTACGAGACGATCAAGCTACTCTTGGACACCGAGCCGAGGCAACCGCGCCTCTTAAATCCGAAAATAGATCGCGATCTCTCAATAATCTGCCTCAAGTGTCTCGAGAAAGATCCAAAGCGTCGCTATTCTTCCGCTCTCGCGCTGGCCGAAGACCTCGAACACTGGCTAAAGCATGAGCCGATTTTAGCCCGGCACACTGGAATCTTCACTCGTGGTAGAAAGTGGATGCGACGCAATCCAACCAGCGCGCTTCTGGCAGCGTCGCTGATCGCACTGGCGGCAGCTGCTGGATGGATCGTTTGGAAAAGTGAATTGATCCGGCAACCGGTGACAAACGGAATCGCAGTGCTGCCGTTTGAAAACCTGAGCCCCGATCCAGATAACGCCTACTTCGCTGGGGGCATCCAGGACGAGATCCTGACGCGGCTGGCTAGCATCGCGAATTTGAAAGTAATTTCGCGCACATCCACGCAGCGATATCAGAGCAAACCCAGGAATCTCGCCGAGATCGCGAAAGAGCTTGGCGTGGCGAACATTCTTGAGGGTAGCGTGCAAAGAGCGGCCGATCAGGTGCGAGTCAATGTGCAGTTGATTAACGCGCAAACCGACTCCCATCTCTGGGCAGACACCTATGATCGGACCTTGACTGACATCTTCGGCGTCGAGAGCGAGATCGCCAAGCGAATAGCGGAGTCGTTACAGGCAAAGCTAACCGGTCGCGAGGAGCACGCGTTAGCAGTTAAACCAACAAACAATCCGGAGGCTTACGATGCGTATCTGCGCGGCCTGGCTTTTGAAGCACGCAATGGCGCCTGGATTGATCTCCTAATGAAAGCCATTGGTTTTTATGAGCAGGCGGTGCAGCTTGACCCCAAGTTTGCGCTTGCCTGGGCGCGGCTTTCTCGCGCGGATGCGCTTCTCTACTATCGCAACGCTCGCAGCGGCGACAACGTGCGCGATGCAGCGAAGAAGGCTTTGGAGAATGCGCAGAAACTGGAGCCGAACTCGGCTGAAACCCTGCTCGCCCTGGGCTGTTATCAACGTAGGGTGCTGGCTGATGACGGGCTTGCCAAAACCACGTTTACTCGTGTCAGCAAAATGTTGCCGGGCAACAGCGAGGTAATCTCTTTCCTCGCGACGATTGCCCTGGACGACGGACAATGGGATCAAAGCATTACCTACTTCGAGAAAGCCCGCGCCCTGGACCCACTTAATGCGGAGTTACTTGCAGACACAGCATGGACTTACGGCGTGCTTCGACAATTTCCGATGGCGCTAAAGCTCTATGATCAAGCGCTGGACATTAGCCCAAACGATCCGGATGTGATGGCGTCAAAGGCGGGCATTTATCAGGCGCAGGGTAACTTGGAACAAGCTGCCAGATGCCTGTCACAAATAACCGCGCAGACTCCCGGTGTCCTCGAGAGCAAGATCAATCAATTCGCGTTTGAACGAAACTACGGTGAAGCCATTCGATTGGTGCAAGCCCGACTGGCTCGACTTCAAACCGAGGGTGCAATGATCGCCGCGGGAGGCTTCGAGTCTGAAACCGCTAAGGCCACCCACGCTTCGCTCCAGCTCTACCTGGCTATGATCCAGTTGGCTGCCGGCGATAGCACTGGCGCAAAGTTTACCGCTGAACAGGCGCGTAATACCCTGGAGGGCGTCCGCAAAACTCAATCGGATCATCCAGCCGTTTTGTTGTCGCTGGCTCAGGCTAACGCTCTGATGGGAGAGAAGGACTCCGGCCGAGAGGCAGCGCAGCGCGCAATTATGCTTTTCCCAGTTGCTAAGGATGCACTCGAAAAAGCCGGGCTGCAAGAGCAGTTGGCGTTAGTTCAAACGAGCTTGGGCGAGAACAGTGGTGCGATCTCAACTCTCGCTGAGCTGTTACACACGCCCTATTCCACGGGTGCCGGCCGAACGCCCATTACGCCAGCCCTTCTTAGACTCGATCCGATCTGGGACCCTTTGCGCAGCGAACCCGCTTTCCAAAAACTCTGCGAGGAAAAGCAGCCGTGAACCCTGCGCCAAAATAGAATTCACCAAGGGTTGCAAGGATAACGCAGATGGGAAACAGGTAGGGCGCCCGGCGGTGCCGGACCCAGCGCGGCCAATCGGGCATCCAATTGTAGTGCGTCTGTGTCAGACGCCAGTCAAGAAATCCATCCGTGTCATCCGTGTCATCTGCAGTTTTCCCAACTTTCCGCGTAACGCCCGGCCAAATCTTACGGAGTACCTGAGTGAACGGCCAGAAATGACCTCCCACGGTAGGAAGCCACGGAAGGCCAAAACAATGAAAGAAAATAACACTTATGAAAACAAAATTAGTTAAGAGGATAATGGCTCCCTTAGTCGTGGCCTGTGCGTTACTCACCATGGTTGCGACAACGGCGACCGGGCAGGGCACGCAAGGCGGAAGACTTCAAGGGACCTGGGAGATGCGGATAACTCTAACCGATTGCGCAGGTCACGTGATAAGGAGCTTTCCGTCACTAATAGAATTCGTGGCGGGAGGCACGGTGGTGGAGTCGAACGCAGGGACACCGCAGGCTCTGAAGACGCCTGGAGAAGGTGTTTGGCGCCATACCACTGACAATAACTATGCGTTTCGCTTCAAATTCTTCACGTTTAATCCTCAAAACGTCTTTACGGGCTGGACGATCATTGCAGGGGAAACAACCGTGGATTCGACAGGAGACGCCAATACGGGGTCCGCAACCGTCAAGGTCTATGACCCAAACGGCAACTTACTTGTCCCCATTGTGTTTATGCAACCAGCAGCCCAACGCTGTTCATTTTTCCATTCCGGCGACGTGCTCTGAATGTTCGTGCAAACCGTGACCATGTAACGATGGACGGATGCGCAGAAAAAATTCGAAGGCGTAACCGAGATCGTCACCGTAGTAGCGGTCGAGGCCGTCCGGACGATCGTTGATCGTAAATTGAGTGCCGAGCCCGATATCGATGCCGTTGCCATGCGACAAATCGCGGACGTAACCAACCGTGTAGCCGCTCACCGGAAAGATGTCGGATTCATCGGGGGGATTGAGAACCAACTCGTGGCCAGATTTCTGCACCCGCTCCCAGCGTACGTAAACGGTGTCGCGTCCACACTGATAGTTCGACTCGATCAGAAATGATTGCGTTTTCCCTTCGCCCGTGTCGTGGTTTTGACCCCAGACAAAGCTGTTCGACCAGTTGCTATCGTTTCCAAGCGGCAGGTTATAAATGAGCGATGCTGTGGTGCGATGCCGTTTCAGGTCCGGCTCGAGCGCTTCGGGGCTCTTGATGTAACCGTACGAGACTTGCAGCGCCGAATTTTGCGTCGCGTTCCAGGAAATGCGGCCGCTGTATGAATCGAATTTTGGCTCATCGAAATTGTAACGATCTTCATCCGGTTCGCGGCCGGTGAAGACGCTGCCCTCAATTTTCACGTTGCGCCAAACCAGACCGGCTGTGGCGACGCCGAACGTGACGTGCGTTGAATCCTGCCAATGATGACCAAGCGGCGCATCCGGATCATCCATTGCCGAAAGCCGGTGCATGAATGTAGGCGGCCCGAGCGCCGGTTCGCCCGGGTAACCAAAATACAAGTACGCACTCAGACCGGCATCGAATTTCTGCGAATAACTGATCGACAATTCGTCGAACCAATCATGCGGATGCTGCCGATCGTGGAGCGGTTGGTCGTGCCACGATTCTCCGGTTTGAAAGAGAAGCGGATAACCGCGACCGCCTTCGGTCAGCGGATCGAGACTCATCATTAACCGGCCGCCGAGTTGCGCGCTGTCGCCGAACGGATGGGAGTACATACCCATGATCCAGTTCGGCGCATCGATCCGGTCATCGCCGCGTCGGCTGCTCACGTTGGTGTAGCGCGGAAAAATTGCGCCATGCAGCATCAGCATGTCATCGCCGAACATGAACATTTTACCATACATCGGTGTGGAATCCGGGACCCACGACGTCCCAGAGCTTTCGCGACTCATCGGCTCGGCAATGTTCACAGACGATTGCATCGACATGGACATGTCCTGCTCGCCTGCCGCGGCGGGGCCATGCGAAGACGGATGCTCGTGCGACGAATGGGGCTTCGCCTCGGCTTCGTTGGATGTTGAGCGTTTCTTATCTTTCATTGGCACGAGCGTCATGCCGCATTTCGGGCAAGTGCCCGGATGATCCATGATGACGTCGGGATGCATCGGACAGGCATATGTTTGTCCGGTCCCTTTCTCTTGCTCGCCTGCCACACCAGAGGTCGTCCCGGCGACCGAAGCCGGATGCTGGTGATCGTCCTCTCGGTTGGCGTCGTGAACCACCTCTCCTTGCGAGACCGCTGTTGTGGCGGCGGCTGTTGTCGCGGCGATTAGAAGTAAAATCTGTTTTTTGATGTCGGTGTCGAAATTGATTTGGTTGTTGTAGGGCAGGCGCTTTACCTGCCAGAAAAGGCAACCGCCAAAGACGGGGTTGCCTTCAATTCTCTGCTGTAGTGGCGGCCGTACCGGCCGCGAAATTTGAAAATGCAGGCGGCACGTCTGCTACTACAGCTAGGTGAGAATCGGCGGAGCGTGAGCGAGAAGGCTCCGCTGTAAAATCAATTCTGCGAATGTGGGCGCGCCAGGCGGTCCCGTGTCGAGCAACAATGGCGGCGGCTTGTTATGCGAATAAGCGATGAGCGCCAATTCTTCGAAGTAAAGATCGACATCGGAAAAATCAGTATCATTTCGTGTCCAGCTTTTTGCGACCGTCGGAACAACCGCGCGCAAAGTCTTGCAGCATTGCACTCCAGCCGACTGCTTTTTCTGTTTCGCTGGTTTGGAATGAAAAGGACACGCGCTTTGCGTTTCGCCGACGGGAGCTGCGAGCGCGCTAAACGCACAATGATTGGAAATTGCCAGCCACGAACAAATAGCAATCGCAACGGTTGCGGATCGTCCAACATTCCGTTGCACCGTAGCTGTCATGCTCGATGTCAATCGTCCACATGTCGTTAACGCTCAAATGTTTTCTTCTGTATCAACGATTGGCCCGATGGCGGGCGGGATTTCTTCCGGCGGCATGCCTTCACCAGAGCCATCCGGTGTCGGACTAACTTGGCCGAATTGCGGCTGCTCAACCCGCGTTGCCATCAACATCGCAGTGAAGAG
>VBQB01000062.1 GCA_005887855.1 Verrucomicrobiota bacterium
CATTCATCCATGTATCTGGTCAGTCCGCAAAAAGGCGCACTCTCGAAGACGCTTCTAATGCGGCGCAGATCTCTAAGCCAAGTTCCTCAGGGTATTTCGAAAATCTCGAACTGATTGGCGATACCGCGGAGTGAACGCTTCTCCGGGGTCGCGGCGATGCCATTTGATTGGAGCAGCTTCGAAGCTTTGCTGTCGGTGACGACTCGTCTGGTTGCGAAGATGGAACGCGACGTCGCGAGACCTTGAACGCGCGCAGCGATGTTTACGGTGCGTCCGAAGTAGTCCTGCCGGTCGTTCAGCGAAACGGCCAGACAGGGCCCCTCGTGGATGCCGATCTTGAGAAGCAAATCGCCCTTCAAATCCTTCACTGCTCCTCGCATTTTGAGAGCCGCCGCCATCGCCCGGTCTGGCGTCGGGAATGTCGCCATAACGGCATCACCAATTGTCTTCACCACGGCTCCCCTTTCTGCCGCCACGATTTCGTTCAAGACCTGGAAATGAGCCCTCACCAAATCATAAGCGACCAGATCTCCAACCCGCTCGTAGAGTTCGGTTGAGCCTTTGAGGTCGGTAAACAGGAAGGTGAGACTCGTAATCTTGAGGCGCTGATCTAGGTCGAGCGTATCGGTGCGATAAATATCGCGGAATGTTTGGTTGGTCAGGAGACGTTTCGCCGTCAAGAACGGGCGACGGCTGGCGAGGAGATCGTGAAGCTTATTGCCGGCCACCCAGATGCCGGGGAGCGTGCGCACATTCGAGCGGTTCTCCAACGAAATCCGCAGAGGGCCGGGGCGCATCTGAATGGTCCCGGTCGGCGCGTGATCCTTGGTCATGACGAAGGCAAGCGACTGGGGTTTGCGTGTCGGCTCGCCGGTCACCTCAATGAACTGCGACATGTGGACCACCGGATCGAACACGATCACAAATGCCTCGGGCAACTGCAGCGACAACACCACCTTCTCGCCGGCTGGAAGCTCGATGGTGTCCAGAGTGACTTCCTTAATCAGCTTTGCCAATGTCTCGTCATCGGGCAAATCAAAGCCCGAACTCCAATACACCTGTTTGTAGTATTCGATCCACGGCAGCGTCTCCGGATCGTGCGCAGCGATTTTTCGCACCCGCGGACTGATCGTGAACGTCACCTCAACGATTTCGTCGAGCGTCGGTTCGTACCCCACGGCGCAAAGAGCGCACCTATATTCGGCTTGGTTTACAGTCTTAAGCGTCGTGCCCGAATCGAGGACGCCGCCGCAACCGGGACAGAGGATGTTCCACGACACATCGAAAATGCCGCGTCGCGCGCCGTGTAGAAAAGCAGCGATCACATCCTCCTCATCGAGCTCATGCTCGGCGGCAAACGCGAGGGCGTTGATGCGGCAAAGCTCACGGTCTGGTGCATCCTCGATGAGCTTTTTGATCGCGTTCACCGGCTCCGGCTTCGCCGATTGTCGCAAAACAGTGAAGAGGGCTTCGGCTTCGCCAGAAAGTTTCATGACATAATCGGATTAATCACCGTAGCAGTTACCATGTGACTGGAAGAGCGGAACACAAGTCACAGATTAGCCAACCTTTCCCTTCGGCGAATGTCGGTTCCTTCTTCTCGGTGTCCTTCAGATTCAAGTCGTACCAATCCCCTCGGGATGAAATCGCGCTCTGCATGTCAACTCGATCTCTTTTGTTTTCATAAATCTAGTTTGTGTGCGGTCCTTTGCGATTCTGAGGTGAATAAAGGTGCGCCGCTGGCTCAGGTGTTAAGGATACGTTTTAAGAATTCTTTCAACTTCTCGAATTGCTTGCGGATTATATTGCGCTCCGTGATCTGAATTGACGATTAACTCCGATTGCGCCCCCTCGAGGTGAGAGCTCCAGTATGGAACTACACCATCGGAACTGTTCGGTGTGTCGCCCCGACCGCGATCCCCCATGATTGAATGATAAGGAATACCGGACGTGATCGGCAGTTTGTTGACCGCTTCGACGAACCGATCGTTAGGCTCAAGCGTATCCACGCTATTCGGCATGCGATTCAGCGGTCTCGCGGCAGGATCGGCGATTAAGAGCGGTTTGGTTGAAGCGTAGATCGAGGTGAAGAGCCGCGGAGTCTTGACGAGAGCAGCGCCGATGCGCCCGATCCAGTTCGAGGCCAGTCCGCTGCCGCGATGGGGCGTCGAGATAAATATCACCCGTTGAACGTCCGGCCGGTGATTAAAAATGAGCGCTTCCTGCAATAGTTCGCGCGTGTCGCTCGCCAGGGGAGTTTTGGCCGGAGGCGTGGCAAAAAAATTGCGCCAGATTTTGTCGCCCGCATCCGTGACCATTAATCGACAGATC
>VBQB01000063.1 GCA_005887855.1 Verrucomicrobiota bacterium
GAGATGCATCCGCTGGTGCGCTGGCAATTCCGCGGCGGCATCGAGGAGCCGGACAGAAAAGCGTTTCTGTTCACCCAGGTCACCGACGGCAAGCGGCGTAAATACGACATCCCGGTCGTGGTCGGCGCACTCGCCGCGAGCCGCGAGATCTACCGCATCGGCATGGGATGCGCCCTGGAAGAAATCAACGACACCTGGAACCGCGCGATGGCGAAACCGATCCCGCCGCGAATCGTCGAGGACGCGCCCTGCCACGAAGTCGTGATCCAGGGCGGCGATCTCGACAAGCCGGGCATGGGTCTCGACGGCCTCCCCATTCCCATTTCAACGCCGGGCTGGGACATCGCGCCGTTCACGACCCTTTCTCAGTACATCACCAAGGATCCGGACACCGGCGTGCAGAACATGGGCATCTACCGCGGGCAGGTGAAGGCGCCGCGGCGGCTCGGAATGAATCCGTCTCTTGAGCTGCGGCCGGGGATCTACACCCACTGGGAGAAGATGAGGGCGCGCGGCGAGAAGCTGCCCGCGGCGGTCATCCTGGGTGCGCCGCCTTGCGTGGCGTTTACCTCGGCGCAGAAAGTGCCGGAGGCCCTCGACGAGCTGCACGTGGCCGGAGGGCTCGTCGGCGCACCGATCAACGTCGTGAAAGCGAAGACCGTCGACCTGCTCGTGCCGGCCGAAGCGGAGATCGTCGTCGAAGGGTATATCGACACCGAGTATCTCGAACCCGAAGCGCCGTTCGGAGAGTCGCACGGACACGTCAACCTGCAGGAGTACAACGCTTTCATGGAGGTGAGCTGCATCACCCGGCGCAAGAACGCGGTCCTCACCTCCATCATCTCGCAGGTGACCCCGAGCGAGTCGAGCTTGATCAAGCGCGTCGCGCTCGAGCCGCTGTTTACGCATCACCTGCGAAATACGCTCGGCATCCAGGGCGTGAAGCGCGTTTCGATGCACGAGCCGCTCACCAACCTGCGCAAAGTGGTGGTGCTCATCATGGACCGCAAGGCGCCGAGGACCGAGATCTGGCGCGCGCTCTACGGTGCCGCCGCGTGGAACCGCGCGGCGGGCAAGTACGTCGTTGCCGTGAACGAGGACATCGACCCGGACAACGCGGACGCGCTGCTCTGGGCAATGTCCTACCGCGCGAATCCGGCGCTCGATCTTCAGATTCTTCACCACCGCGACCAGGGACACGGACCGAGGAGCAAGCGGAACGACGGCGAAGATGCGTCGGTCCTGATCGACGCGACGATGAAGGAGGATTTCCCGCCGATTTCGCTGCCCAAGCGCGAGTACATGGAGCGCGCGAAGGAAATCTGGGAGGAGCTGGGCCTGCCCAAACTCAAACCCGAATCGCCGTGGTTCGGCTACTCGCTCGTCGAGTGGCCGGACGAGCTCGAGCGCGCGGCCGAGCTTGCCGTGAAAGGCGACTATTTCGAGACGGGCGAGCTCCTCGCCAAGCGCAGGCGCAAGGACGTGCGGATGAATACCGAGGTTCGCGACCTGCAAGAGCCGCGTAAGAAATCCTGACGGTAAAAAAAACCGCGCCGACTTTCTCATCGGCGCGGATTATTGGTATCGCCTTGTTATAGCGACCGCAGGAAGTTGAGAAGATCCTGCTTCTGGCCTTCCAACAGGACGTTGTAGAGGCTTGTCACGAGGTTCGCTTCAGAGGCCGTGCCGAAAAAAACGTTTCCGCTCTGATGCGCCTCGATCGCCTCAATGAGGTTCGAGGTCCGTCCGTCGTGCAGGAAGAATACCCGCTTCCCCAACCCCCAGAGCGGGGCGCTGCGAAACTCCCTCGGCCCCGCTCGGCCCTGACTCACGCCATCGGCCAGGCCTATCCCCATGTCGTGGACCAACAAGTCGGAGTAGAGATTCACGGTTTGATTGCCAAGCGCGGCGACAGTCGAATTGCCCGTGTAGAGGCTAGGCGTATGGCAAAGCGCGCACCCGATTTGGCTGAACAGAGTCCTGCCTCTTGCGACGGACGCGGTCCCTCCGGGCGTGTCGGGAGAAGGCGCCGGCGGCGCGAGGAAACGCATGAAGAAGGTGAACTTCTCGATCGCGCTGATTGTCTCCTGAGGCGTCGCGCCGGTGGTGTTGGTAACGGTGTTCGGGCCCGTCGTAAACTGGCAGGTCGGTGTTTCATCCCGTTCGGTCTGAAACAGCTCGTTCGTGATCCCCATCTCCACGTTGTACGCCTCGCCCGAGAACAAGAGCAGCGACTTGTTCTGGGCCTTCCACCCGAACCGCGTGATCGTGCCGTCATTGCCGTTCTTGTTGACTCGGCCCGAGATCCCGAACAGCCTCTTCGTAGACGCGTTCGCCACCCGGTTCGCGACGATCGCCGAATCCGCAATCTCCTCGATCAGACCCGCACCGAATGTCGGCGTCGGAATCCGGAAGATGACGTTGCGGTTCGCAAGCTCCTGCTCGAAGGCCGGCTGCCCGAGCACGCAGCCCGGCGCATCGTCCCGTCCGGTGATGGTGAACAGAGCGTGGACACCACCGTCAGGCGTCCCGTCGGGATTCCTCACGAACCTCGCCTCGCGCACCGGCCCGTTCGCCGTGATGAACGACGGAACGGTGTTGGTTGCGTTCATCTTGTTCGCAAAGGCCACCTGAGGATTCTCGAACGGACTCGTCCCACCGACTTCGGGCTGCAGATGACAACCGCTACAACTGTCCAGGTTCATCCGCGGGCCGAGACCCTCGTTGGTGCCATCCGCCTCTGTGAATTCTTCCAACGCGGCCTCGAAAAATTTCCCCTCGGAATCGCTCAACCCCGCGATCGGGCCGCCAGCGCCTGAGGGTCCGACACGCACGCCAGGATCGATGGCCAGAAAACCGAACGAGGAGGCAATCTCAATTTGGAAAAACAGGAAGCAAACTCCTGCTGACGCCAAAACCAACGGAACGACAAACTTGCTTTTCATAGCCGCATCTCCTTCAACCAGCAATATGGGTCCCCACCGAGTAAGCTCGGTGCCCAGCGGTTGAAAGATTTATGCTTCTTGGGTGCTGCGGATTATTATTTTGAGGGAACTACCGCCGCGGACCGCTTGCCATTTCGGCAAGCACAGAAAACGCCCGCAACCCGGCCAGAATACTGACGAAAATTCTTTGAAACAAGCACTGACTCTCTGCGAATGCCCAAAATTTCCGTTCGGAGAACAAGAGATACGACGGCGAGGACGCTTCCGTGCTCGTCGATGCGGAGATGAAAGAAGACTCCGCGCCGATCTCGCTGCCCAAGCTCTGGGATAGATGCCGTTGCAACGGCTGGGGGCGCCCGCTAGAGTGACGAGCTGCAGCCTCCAACCTCGACAAAGCCACGATGCTGTTCCAGACTCCGTCGATCACCGAGCGAGAAGCGGAAGTCAACGACGAGATCGAGACTATCCGCAGGCAGTTGAACCTACCCAGGCTGCGGGACTGGCCTGGATTGCCGT
>VBQB01000064.1 GCA_005887855.1 Verrucomicrobiota bacterium
GGACGAGCGGCTCGATGATTTTTGGGTCGCCGCCGAGCTTCTTCACGGCGCTGCGCATCGCGGCAAGATCGACAACCAGCGGCACGCCGGTGAAATCCTGGAGAACGATCCGCGCGACGACGAATGGAATTTCTTCGTTGGCCGGCGATTTTGCATTCCAGTTCGCCAGCGTCTCCACATCTTTGCGCCGGACTTTTTGCCCGTCGCAATTGCGCAGGACCGACTCGAGCACGATCCGAATACTAACCGGCAACCGCGAAATTTTGCCGACGCCCTGTTCTTCCAGCGACGGCAACGAATGAAGAAATCCTTCGCGACCCGCACCCGCATCGAATTTTTGCAGCGTTTTGAATTCGTCGTTCATACAACTTCTGTCATTCCGAGTGGAGTCGAGGAATCTCTCACTATTGTCCGAAGAACGATAACAGATGTCTCGACTTCGCTCGACATGACAAGAGTCACTTTAATTCGGCCAGTTTCGCTTTGATCTTGTCGAAATTCGGCAACTGCTTCGCGTCATCATTGCTCTCCGCGTATTGAATTACGCCATTTTTGTCGACGATGAATGCGGCACGTTTCGCTACGCCCGCCATTCCGAGATTCAATTGCGGCAGAAAGGAGTCGTACATCACGTCATAAGCTTTTGCGACCTTATGCTCGTAGTCGCTCAATAATGGGACCGTGATCTTCTCCTTCTGCGCCCACGCCTCCTGGGCGAAGGGATTGTCGCCGCTGATTCCGTAAACGGCGGCGTTCATATTGCTGTAAGCAGATAGACCGCTGCTGACGTCGCACATTTCCGTCGTGCACGTGCCGGTGAAAGCCATGGGAAAAAAGAGGAGCAATGTATTTCGCTTCCCGAAATTATCGCTCAGTTTGGTCTGCTTTGGTCCATCGGCGGTCTTGGTCGATAACGTGAAATCTGGCGCTTTGGTTCCAACGGCGAGTGGCATATGAGTCCTCCAGTTTAAGTTAAATAGGGAAATTCCAGTATAAGATCGACATTTACGTGGTCAAAGAGAGAACGTGATTCGTTAAATCGTGAACCGTTGCATCGGCCCGTGCTTCCGATTCACAATTCACGGATCACGATTCACGAATCCCATGGAATTATTCTGGTGGTTCTTCACGGTTGTGTTGTTCGCCGTTGGTCTTATCGGCACGGTGCTCCCAGTATTTCCAGGAACGACGATCATTCTTGCGGGCGCGATCATTCACCGGGTGATGCTTGGTCCGGAAAAAAGTATCGGTTGGCGGAGCATCGTCATCCTTGTGCTCCTGACCATTGCAACGTATGCGCTCGATTTTCTGAGCGGTTACTTCGGCGCGAAATATTTCGGAGCAACAAAGTGGGGGATGTGGGGCGCTATCGTTGGCGCACTGATCGGCATCTTTTTCGGAATCATCGGATTGTTTATCGGGCCGGTGATTGGTGCGATCCTGGGAGAATTCATTGCTGGCAAGAGAATGGTCGACGCTGGCCGGGCAGGCTGGGGGAGTTTGATCGGAAATCTCGGTGGAACGATTGCCAAACTCGTGATCGGCCTCGTCATGATCACGATCTTCTTCATGACCGTGCCGCCACCCTTTTGAATGGGAGAGCAAGACTAGGAAATGAATAAGGAAAGCAGGAAGTCAGGAAATCAATTGATTGCCTGATCCGTCTCCTGATGGCCTCCAGATTTCTTGTTCCTGCTTTCATGTTTTCCTGATTGTGATAGTATGATCATCGATGGCAGATGATCGCTGGTGAGCCGCGAGGCTTGCTGGAGGAAAGTCCGAACACCATACGGCGACATGCCGCGTAAAATACGCGGGCGCCGCAATTGTAAGATTGCGGTGACGGAAAGTGTCACAGAAAAGACACCGCCGGTTCTTTGGCAACAAAGTGCAGGCAAGGGTGAAAAGGCGAGGTAAGAGCTCACCGCTCGCGAAGCAATTCGCGAGGCACGAAAAACCCCATGCGGTGCAAGACAAAACAGAGGGAGGGCAGCCGGCCCGTCGATCCTCGGGTATCGTCGCATCACGCTGCGCGCAAGCGCAGCGGGCATTCGGAGAAATCCGGGTGAGATAAATGATCATCCGCCCAGCACCTTGGTAGCAAAGTGCTGGGC
>VBQB01000065.1 GCA_005887855.1 Verrucomicrobiota bacterium
CGTAAACGGTTTATTTGACAATACTCAATACCCGATCTTTGCGTCTGGCATTACAATCGATTCCCACAAAAGCGCCCGTCACTGGTTGGAGGAAACTGGTTGGAGGAAAATTGAACTCATGCGCGAGCACTCATGGGCCATCCACTTCTTGAATTGACGAACAAGACTGCCGTCGTAATTGGCGGAACTAGCGGGATTGGCCTCGCCCTTGCTCGAGGTCTTGCTCAGGCCGGCGCAAACGTCGTCCCCACAGGCCGCCGCGCCGAACTGGTGCGCAGCGCCGCCGGGGAGATCACTGCGCTTGGCCGCCGCGCGCTCGCTCAAACCTGCGACGTCACCGACAACGCCAGCATCGAAAAGCTGCTGCAATCCGTCTGCGCCGAATTCGGCGGCGTCCAGATTCTCGTGAATTGTGCCGGCCGCACCAAGAAAATGGCCACGCTCGATTTTCCCGAGTCCGAGTGGAATGCCATCCTCGAAACCAACCTGACGGGAACTCTGCGCGCGTGCCGCGTCTTTGGCCGACACATGATTGAGCGGCGCTACGGCCGTATCGTTAACGTCGCCTCGCTCTCCTCGCTGGTCAGTCTTTTTCAGGTAGCTGCTTACAGCGCCAGCAAGGCTGCCGTGGCGTCCCTCACCAAGTCCCTCGCCATTGAATGGGCCCCCTCCGGTATTTGCGTCAACGCGCTTGCTCCTGGCGTGTTTCGCACGGACCTGAACGCGGCTCTGCTCGATGGCACCGAGCGTGGCAAGGAATTCTTGCTTCGCACTCCCATGCGCCGCTTCGGCAAGGTCGAGGAACTCGTTGGCGCTACGGTCTTTCTCGCATCCGATGCCGCCAGCTTCGTCACCGGTCATCTGTTGGTGGTGGACGGTGGCTTCCTGGCCAGCGGCGTGAATCAATAAGGCGTGCGAGCGCAGCAGACAACGTCAATCGCCGCTCAGTGCCGTTCAGTGGCTACCCTTCACTGCTGCAGTCGATCCTCTCATTCGGGCCCGAGCATCTTTCACAATCGCCAGAAATTTCCTCGCGTTCTCAACAATGATTTCCGGCTTCCCCGATTTCAGCGCGTCCGCCTGCACTAATTCTCCGCCGACACCCAATGCAGCCGCTCCCGCTTCAATGAACTCCGCCGCGGTACTAAGATTCACCCCACCGGTCGGCACCAGCTGCACCTGTGGCAGAGGACCTTTCAGCGCCTTGATGTACTTCGCGCCTCCCACTTGTCCGCACGGAAACACTTTCACAAAATCCGACCCCGCCTCCCAAGCGGTGATCACTTCCGTGGGCGTCAACGCTCCCGCCATCATCATCTTCCCTTCATTCGCCGCCAGTTGGATCACTTGTACGTTCAGCCCCGGACTCACCAGAAACTGAGCGCCCGCATCAAGGCACCTCCTCGCTGCCTCCACGTTAACCACCGTTCCCGCACCAACCAGAACGTCGCTGGAGCCACTTTTGGTCAGTTCACGGATAACATCGACCGCACCCGGCACCGTCATCGTAATCTCCACGATCGGAATCCCGCCTTCACAAACTGCATCCGCCGCAATCCGTGCCTCCCGCGCCGATGCTGCGCGTACCACCGGCACGATTCCAATCTCAACAATCCGCTCGCAAACTTTTTGTTTTTCCATTCTGCTGTCACCCTCTAGGCCGCCACTCCCTCACCGCGCAATCCGCGCTCCCACGCCTTTCATCACTTGCATCACTTCCTGGAACGTAACCATCGAAGTGTCGCCCGGAGTGGTCATCGCCAGCGCTCCGTGCGCCGCCCCGCATTCCACGCACCACTGCGGCTCCTGCCCCGCCAAAAATCCGTAGATCAAGCCCGACGCAAACGAGTCCCCTCCCCCCACGCGATCGAAAATCTCCAGATTCTCCCGATTCTTCGCTTGGTAGAATTTCCCATCGCAATAGCAAATCGCGCCCCAATCGTTCAGCGTCGCGGTTTTCGCCTTTCGCAAGGTCGTAGCCACCACTTTAGACGGATAGTCCTTCACCACCCTGGCAATCATTTGCTTGAATCCTTCAACTTCAAACGCAGAGAGGTGTTCATCCATCCCAGGCACCTCATACCCCAGCGCCGCCGAGAAATCTTCCTCATTCCCGAGCATTACGTCCACATGTGGCGCAATCCGCCGGTTCACTTCCTGTGCCTGCTTCTTCCCGCCGAGTGATTTCCAGAGTGACGCCCGATAGTTCAGGTCATACGAAACAATCGTGCCGTTTCTTCGCGCCGCCTGCATCGCCTCCAAGGCCACCTCCGGGGTCGTCCCGGAAAGCGCGCAGAAAATCCCCCCCGTGTGAAACCACCGCGCGCCCTGCTTCCCAAAAATATCGTTCCAATCGATATCCCCCGGCTTCAACTGCGATACCGCCGTGTGCCCCCTGTCGTAGCTTCCCAGCGCCGCGCGCACTCCAAACCCGCGCTCCGTAAAATTCAATCCATTGCGCGCCGCACGCCCCACGCCGTCGTGCTCCACCCATCGCACTAGCGACTGGTCCACTCCCCCCTGGTACATCAGATCCTGCAGCAGCCGCCCCACAGGGTCGTCCGCAAACGCCGTCACTACGGCCGTGTCCAGCCCGAAGCAGCGCTTCAACCCGCGCGCCACGTTGTATTCCCCGCCGCCCTCGCACACCTCGAAGCTTCGCGCCGTCGCAATGCGCCGCTCGCCCGGATCAAATCGCACCATCACCTCGCCAAGACTCATCAGGTCCCAGCGGCATTCCTTCTTCGCCTTAATCATCAACGCCATCCGCTCACCTCAACCAACGTGACAAACCAGGCCGGCAGCCGTGAATTATACTGTTCTGGCTCACACTTTTGTCTTCGCATCAAGGCTTCTCACTTCATTCTGGCTGGCTCCAGCCTCGGACTTAGAAGCTGAATCATCGCAAGTGCCACTAGATAAGCAGAGCCCGCAATCACAAACGGAATCATATAGCTCCCCGTCCATTGCAGCACGTGGCCAACTACCCAAGCGATAAGCAATCCCCCGACGGCTCCGGCCATTCCGCCCATCCCCGTGACCGATCCAACCGCCTCAGAAGGAAACATATCGGACGTGATCGTGTAGAGATTCGCCGAGAATCCCTGATGACACGCAGCCGCAAGGCCAATGAGCAACACGGCCGACCAGGTGCTTTCCACACGATAGGCAAACACGACGGGAGTGACACCCACAGCACAAATCAGTAACGCAATCTTACGGGCCGCATTAATAGATCGTCCTCGCCGGATCAGGAAGGACG
>VBQB01000104.1 GCA_005887855.1 Verrucomicrobiota bacterium
TTCTCGGGCTCTTCAGTCTCGATTCAATCGTGGTAATGCCGCTGCCCGCATTTCAGAAATATTTCACCGCCAAAAGCGAAGCGGAAATTCTCGTAAAAGTGAAGGACAAGACAAAGCTGGCCGACGCGAAAGACGAACTCACGGGATTGATGCGGCGCGTGCGCGGATTGCCACCGGAAAAGAAAGACGATTTCAGCATTAACGAACAACAGGCTTTGAAGAGCACGCTTGACCCGATCAAAAATTCAATCGCGATCGCGGGTCTTTTCATCACCGGTCTTTCGCTTTTCGTCGGGGCGATCGGGATCATGAACATTACTTTCGTTAGCGTAAAAGAACGGACGAAGGAAATCGGCACGCGAAAGGCGCTGGGGGCGCGCAGACGAACGATCCTCCTTCAATTTCTTATCGAGTCCACTGCGCTGTGCCTGCTAGGAGGATTTATCGGGCTCTCGTTTGCGTATTTGATGTGCTTTGGAATCGGCAAAGCCTTTCCGTCTTTTCCGATTCAGTTTTCATTTGGCCTCGTCCTCGCGAGCATGCTCGTGTCGGTGATGACCGGCTTGATTTCGGGATTCGCGCCGGCGTGGACGGCGTCGCGTCTCGATCCGGTAACGGCTCTGCGGTACGAATAAGTCTCTAGCGAAAGATCGCCATGTTATTTCGAGAAATCATAGCGATGGCTCTGAGTTCGTTAGGCGCGAACAAGCTCCGTGCTGCGCTCACCATGACCGGAATTACGATTGGCGTGTTCTCCATCATTTCCGTGATGACAGCGATCGGCGCGCTGCAGAATTCGATCGAGAGTGGAATAAGCTTTCTCGGATCAAACGTCTTTCAGTTCGCAAAATATCCGGTGAATATCGACACGGGTGGCGAAACGAAGAAAAAATATCAAAACCGACGCAACGTCACCTATCGCCAGGCGCTGCGTTACTACGAGTTAATGCAGGGCGATGCGCAAGAGATTTGCCTCAAGTGCTTTGGTCGCGATCTAAAGGGGCAAGCGGTTTACAACGGCGTAAAGACGACGCCCAGCCTCACCGTCGTCGGGACAAGTCGAGGCTTTCTCACGGCGAATGCATTCACGCTCGGCTATGGCCGCAACCTAACTGACGAAGATGTCGATTTTTCGCGCGCCGTCGTTGTCGTCGGAAAGATGATCGAGAAACGATTGTTTCCGCACGAGTCACCTATCGGCAAAGTCATCCGGATGAGTGGACATACCTACACTGTCATCGGCGTGCTCGCGGAAAAAGGCACCTCCTTCGGGCAAAGTCAGGACGACATTTGCATAATGCCGATCACAAGATTTTTTGAGAATTACGGCGAGGCAAATCGCACGGTGAACATCGCCACCCAGCCGTTCTCGACCGAGCTTTACAACCGGACATTGGACAAAGGGATTAGCGCGATGCGAATTGCGCGCGGCCTCGATGCTAATCAGGAAAACGATTTCGAAATCTACACCAACGACTCGCTCAAAAGCGCTTTCGCCTCAGTGGCCGGGGTGGTGCGTATCGGAGCGTTCGTGATCAGTTTCATCGCGTTGGTGGCCGCCGGCATTGGAATCATGAACATCATGCTCGTGAGCGTGACTGAGCGGACAAAGGAAATTGGCGTGCGCAAATCGATCGGGGCCCGTAGTCGCGATATTTTGCGGCAATTTTTGACCGAGGCGGTGTTTATCTCGGAAGCCGGTGGAATCCTGGGGATTATTCTCGGGGTGATTGGCGGCGATTTGCTGGCTGTCTGGCTGAAGGTGGACATCATTTTTCCCTTCGGCTGGGCGCTCGCCGGCCTGGTCGTTTGCTCGGCGATCGGCATTGGCTTTGGCCTTTACCCGGCCTATCGGGCAGCCGCCCTCGATCCTATTGAAGCGCTGCGCTACGAATAACCAATCCGCGCGATTCTCATCCCCGGGGAGCGCAATCGCATCGCTTTGTAAATAGCCCAGCGTTTCAACGCTGGGTGGACATGGTGACCGATACGAGTCCCGATGGGGACGAAAGAAATTCGCAATGCACCCATGCAGTCCCTTCTTCTTTCGTCCCTGACGGGACTAAGAAGCGAAAGGACACGCGTTTCCAGCATTAAAACGCTGGGCTATTTACAACCGACCGCACTATTCCAAACCAAGCGCTTTGAATGTCGCATCGACATGTTGGAAATGAATGTCGAGCGAGCAAAGTCGATCGATCTCCGCTGCGGAAAGCCGCGCGGTGATTTCCGGTTCGCGTTTCACGTTCTCGGCAAATGTCCCCTCGCCTTTCCAAGTTTTCATAGCCGCGCGTTGCACTGCTTCGTATGCGCTTTTGCGTTCTACACCTGCGCGCGTGAGCGCGAGCAAAATCGATTGGCTGAAATACAAACCCTTTGTAAGGGCGAGATTCTGCCGCATCCGCTCGGGATAAACGTGCAAGCCTTCGACAAGGTCGCACAATTTCACCAGCATGTAATCGAGGAGAATGCACGAATCGGGCAAAATGATTCTTTCCGCGCTTGAGTGACTGATATCGCGTTCATGCCAAAGCGCGACATTTTCCAGCGCAACCATTGCGTTGCCGCGGACGACGCGAGCCAAACCGCTGAGCCGTTCGCTGGTAATTGGGTTGCGCTTATGCGGCATGGCCGAACTGCCTTTCTGTCCTTCTGCGAAAAATTCCTCCACTTCGAGAACTTCAGTTCGCTGGAGATGACGAAATTCAGTCGCCCAACGGTCGATGCTTGAAGCGACGAGGGCCAGCGTGCCACAGAACTCCGCGTGCCGATCCCGCTGCACGATTTGCGTGGAGAGAGTCGCGGCTTTCAATCCGAGTTTCTCACAAACCGAGCGCTCAATCTTTGGATCGACATGGGCATGGGTCCCAACCGCGCCGCTTATTTTGCCGACGCGAATGCGCTCGCGCGTTTCTGTGAGGCGTTCTTCTGCGCGTCCGAATTCGTCGAACATGAGCGCAAGCTTTAGGCCAAACGTGATCGGCTCGGCATGAATGCCATGGCTACGCCCGATCATCGGAGTCATTTTGAATTGTCGCGCCTTGTCCGCGACTGCGATGCGCAGCTTCTTCAAATCATCGAGAAGGATCGTCGCCGACTTTGTCAATTGGACTGCGAGCGTCGTGTCGAGGATATCTGATGAGGTTAACCCTTGATGGATCCAGCGCGCCGCTGGTCCGACTGATTCAGCAACGTTTTCGAGAAAAGCGATGACGTCGTGATTCGTCCGCTTTTCGATCTCCACGATCTTAGGGATGGAGAATCGCGCCCGCTCCCGGATCTCCGCCGCGTCCTTCTTCGGAATTTGGCCAAGCGCAGCCATCGCCTCGCAGGCGAGGGTTTCAATTTCGAGCCAAATCTGGTACTTGCGTTCGTCCGACCAAATCTTGCGCATTTCTGGCCGGGAATAACGATCGATCACTGTCGCAAGATAAAAGCGAGCGCCTTAGGCGGAAAGCGTTTTTCTGCAACAACGGAAAATCGCCGACAGACAAGCCGTCGGAGACAAAATTGAAAACCGCGAATTCGAAGAGAATTCGCGAGCCCGATTGTTGCGGCCTTTGTCGATCTTAGCTACTCAGCAAACGCGAGCACGCATGAAACGCCCGTTGTTTTGGACGCGCACCTGGCCGCTCGCAAAAAGATCCGCGACGGTTGCGACCGTCTCTTTGGTGCTCTTGGTGCAGGAACTTACTGCCAGGATGAGATCACCCAGCGATGGCCGCGTACGTGGCTTCAGTATTTGTTGGTTCTTCTTCATTCGGTGCCCGTTCCTGTTACCAGCAATTCGGGTGCCATCAGTCGGTGTGAATATCTCGTCCATGCTCAATCGTGCAGTTGTTCATTCTTATGCACTTTGAAACTGACCGCTGAGCAACACTTTTGTTCAATTTTCGAACACAAAAAAAATGACTCGAGCCGAACTAAAGCTGTGCTGGCTACTGAAATCGCTACGGCAATCCGGCCAGCGCTAGAACCAGATTACGAGCCGGAACGACGCGCCATCAATCGCAAAGTCAGCATATAAAGTGCAGCGAAGAGTGTGACTATCAACAATATGCCGCCCGATTGACCACGAATGAAGTGAACCATCGCCTCGGGATTTGTCAGAAGTTCGGGTTCCATCAGATAAGCTCGATGACCCAAGTAAGCCAGGATGCTGCACGAAATCGCCGAGCCCAGAATCGTGACGAAGCTGAAGAGAGGAAAATTCATCCGCACGATTCCCGCCGGGATGGAAATGAGATGACGCACGATCGGCAAAACTCGCGCGAAAAAAACTCCGCCGGCCTCGTAGCGATTGAGCCAGTGTTCTGCATCTTCGAGTTTCTTCGGAGTAAGGAAGATGAAGCGGCCGAATCGTAATACGAGCGGCCGCCCAATCCATCGTGAGATCCAATACATGACAGCGGCGCCAAGGTATGCACCCAGCGTTCCCGCAAGGACCACACCGACCGGGTTGAGCTTTCCTTGCGCGGCCAGGAATGCCGCTGGTGGAAGCACGGCCTCGGCAGGCACTGGGAGCGGCATGCTTCCCATTGCCATCAGGACAATAATGCCGATGTAGCCGCCGCTTAGTACCCAGCCGAACCAAATTTCAAGAAGATGATGCACGTTAAGATTTCGGATTTTGGATTTTGTATTTCGGACTTAGCCTGAACCCCAATTAAAAGCCGCGGCTTAGTTCAATCCGAAATCGCAAATCCGCAATCTCAAATTCACTATGTCCATCTACCGGCGCGTTCTCCGTTATTACCGTCCGTTCCTGGGGCAAACGATTCTCGGATTGCTTCTCTCGGTTTTCGGCATTGGCTTAAACTTGCTCAAACCATGGCCGTTTAAGGTCATTGTTGATAATTTCTTACGACCGGGACCGGCGATACGCAGTGACTGGCGCACTTGGGTCCCCCTCCTCTGTCTGGCCCTCGTAGCGATCCAGCTCGCCTGGGGGATCATTAATTGGATCACGAATTATCTTTTTGTGAAAATCGGGCTGCAAGCGCTGCTCAAGTTGCGCACTGATCTCTACTCCTATCTTCAATCGCTCTCGCTCAAATACCACGACGCACGCCGTTCCAGCGATTCCAGTTTCCGGGTCGCTTACGATTCACAATCGGTCCAGACGATCTACAACAAAGGTTTCACCAACATCTTTGGATCGACAATCACACTCGTCGCAACATTCGTGATCATGTTGCGGCTGGATTGGCGGCTGACGTTGGTCTCGCTCGCCATCGTTCCGTTGATTGTCGGCACGATTTATGTTTTCGCGAATCGGATTCGTCGCGAATCAACGTCCATCCAGGAACAGGAGAGTGCTGTCCTGGCGCAAGCACAGGAAGGACTAAGCTCGATCCGAATGGTGCACGCGTTTGGACGCGAAGAGTTTGAGGTCCGCCAATTTCACCAGCAAGCCCGCCAAAGTTTACAAGCCAACCTGCGGCTCACTCTTACAAACGTGAACAGCGCGCTCGTGATCAGCACGCTGATGGTGATTGGCACAGCAGCGATGTATTATATCGGCACGCTACATGTTCTTGCCGGCACGCTTACCCTCGGGTCACTTCTTGTCTTTAGCGCGTACTTGTTGATGCTTTATCAGCCGCTGGAGTCGCTCACTTATACGACTTGGGCGATGGAAGGTGCGACCGCTGGTGCAAAGCGCTGTTTCGAAGTTCTGGATCGGCAAGATGATGTCGTTGATTCCCCAGAGGCAGTTGCGATTTCATCCTCCGAAGGCGCCATTGGGTTCCAGTCGGTAAGTTTTGGTTACGCGCATGATCGACATGTCCTGCGCAATCTCGATCTTGATATCAAACCGAACCAGATTGTCGGGCTGGTAGGCGGCACCGGAGCTGGCAAAAGCACATTGCTGAGTTTGGTCCCGCGATTTTATGACCCCACCGCGGGATCAATCACACTCGACGGCCGCGACCTGCGCAAAATTACAAAGAAAACCTTGAGGGCGCAGGTCGCGATCGTCTTGCAAGATACGCTGCTTTTCTCAACAACAGTGCGGGAGAACATCGCCTATGGCCGTCCGGAAGCTACCGAAGAAGAAATTGTCGCCGCAGCCCGTCGCGCGCAGGCGGATGATTTCATTCGGCAGATGTCGAACGGGTATGCAAGTCTCGTTGGCGAACGGGGCGGACATTTGAGCGTCGGTCAACGGCAGCGCATCGGCATTGCGCGCGCATTTTTAAAAAATGCGCCAATTTTGCTTCTCGATGAACCCACCTCGGCACTCGATCCGAAGACTGAATCGGCGATCATGGAAACGATCAAGGAACTGATGCGCGGCCGGACAACGTTGATCGCGACGCATCGTCTGGCAACCATTCACAATGTCGATCAAATCGTCGTCCTTGAAGGCGGACGCATTATCGAGAAAGGTCGCGGCCCTGAATTGGTCGCCCGCGGCGGTATTTACGCCAAACTTTACAGCTCGGGAAATTTTCCCTCATGAGCAACGTAACACGAGATCGACATGTCGAAGGCGACTGGTGGACGCAGCCGATCCCGGCAAATGTCGAATTTGGCGAAGGATTTTATTGCGAGACCGCGCAAATTTTTCGGCATCTTCGCAGCAAAAACCCGCGGGCCGTTGTCATCGGCCGACATGTTTCCTGTTATGCCGGCTGCTCGTTTTCTGTCGGCGACAACGGTCAGTGTTCCATCGGCGATTTCACTCTGCTCAATGGCGCGCTTATCATGGCCGAGGAGAAAATCGACATCGGATCGCACTGCTTGATTTCGTGGAACGTCGGCATCGCCGATTCCGATTTTCATCCGCTCGAGCCAGCGCAGCGTCTCATCGACGCGCAAGCTCTCGCCCCCTATTTCAAAAATCGCCCTCCGCGTCCAAAATTAAAAACCGCTCCCGTAAAAATCGCGGACAACGTCTGGATCGGAATGAACGCGATCATTCTGAAAGGCGTGACTATCGGCGAGAATTCGGTCGTCGCGGCTGGTTCGGTTGTCACGAAAAGCGTTGAGCCAAACACGGTCGTCGCCGGAAATCCGGCGCAAGTGGTTAAGCAATTCAAAGCGTGATTCAATTTAACATCGAACATCCAACATCGAACGCCCAACGCCGAACGCTCTGTCTTCGATGTTCGCTCTTGGATGTTGAGTTTTTGATGTTTTCTTTCTCATGAAGCGCAAGCGCATCGTGGTGATGGGCTTCATGGGATCGTGCCCAATCGCGGGGGTCGTCTGGCAGCACATCCATTATGTCGTTGGACTCCAGCGGCTCGGTCACGACGTCTATTATATCGAGGATTCAGCGCGGCTCCCTTACAATCCTGAGACGTTTGAAGTAAACAATGAGTTCGATTATGCAGCGCGGCTTCTCAATCGCCTATCGCGGGAATTCGGATTCAAAAATCGTTGGGCGTTTTGCGCGCGCTATTTACCGGGCAATCCGACTGCCGGCCTGCCATTAAGAAGAATCCGGCAGCTCTATCGCGACGCCGATGCCATCCTGAACATCTGCGGCGCGCAGGAATTCAATGATGATCTACTCGTTTCCGATCGCATTCTTTACATCGAAAGCGATCCTGGCGTTGAGCAAATCAAGATCGACAAGGGCGTAAGGGCGACCATTGATTATCTGCGGCGACATCGCGCGCTTTTCACATTCGGCGAAAATGTCGGCACAACGGGTTTTCCTGTCCCTACCCATGGATTCAAATGGCTGCCCACACGCCAGCCGGTGGTTACCGATCTTTGGAAAACGCAGCGTGCTCCGCCGCGTGCTGCCGTTTTTACATCGGTGGCGAATTGGTCCACGAGCGGCTTGAAAGACATCACGTGGCGCGGCGACAAATATCTTTGGAGCAAATCGCGCGAGTTTCTGCGTTTTATTTCAGCGCCAAAAAAATCAGGAGAAACCTTCGAGCTCGCAACGAACATCGAGGATGAGAAGACGCGGGCGAAATTTCTGCGCAGCGGCTGGCGGCTTCACTCTCCGCTGCAACTCAGCGTCGATTATTGGCTCTACCGTGATTACATTCGCCGTTCGAAAGGCGAGTTCACAGTCGCCAAGGACCAGTATATCCGTCTGAACACCGGCTGGTTCAGCGACCGGAGCGCGTGTTATCTCGCTGCCGGTCGCCCCGTCATTATTCAGGAAACCGGCTTCACAAAGATTTACGGCGGCAAAGCGGGACTTCTCTCCTTCCGATCGTTGAGCGAAATTGTCGATGCGGTGAAGATAATCAATGCCGATTACGCGAAACATTCTCGTGCCGCTCGCACTCTGGCGCGTGAATTTTTTGAGGCGGAGAATGTCCTCAAATCAATTCTCGACCGCGCTGGAATTTGATTTCTCTACTTTGACGCCGGATCGGCCAAAAAATGCATTGAGCGCGAAAACCGACCAACCGCTTATTCTTGCTGACCAGAGATGTTGAACGGCAAGTGCATGTATTATGTCTGTTCTGTCCAGGCGCCACTTGCAAATGCAGATTCCATCTTGATTTTCAATTACTTCGTCTGATTCTTCAGCCTTCCGCCCATGAAGCATCCTCTCATTTTTGTTTGCCTGACATTGCTGCTGGGATCGACATCCTACGCGCAGCAAAGCACGCCGGCGCTCCCGCCCGTTGAGCCGCAAGCGCCGCTACCGGCAGGTCCACCGAAAGCTAGCCCAGCTGCGCAAGCGGTAGTTCCAGTTCCGGTTCCGATTGCACCGCCAAAGCCAAACGGGCCGGTTCAAAAAAGTTTGGTCCGCATCACCGCAACCTCCGTGGAGCCGGATTACAAAGCGCCCTGGAATTCTGGAGGGATCGAGCGCGGTGTTGGGGCCGGCTTCGTCGTAAGTGGCAATCGCATTCTTACAAACGCGCATGTCGTCAGCAACAGCCGCTACCTGACGGTGGAACGCGATGGCGATCCCAACAAATACCCGGCGACTGTGCAATTCGTAGCAAACGATTGCGATCTGGCGTTGATCACGGTATCGGCTCCCGATTTTTTCAAGAACATGATTCCCTTAAAGTTCGGTGGAATTCCTGAGCTTGAGTCGACGGTCTCAGCGTACGGCTATCCAATCGGTGGCGAGCGGATGTCGGTCACGGCTGGGATTGTCTCGCGAGTCGACTTTCAGCTTTACACCCATTCATCAATTGATCAGCACCTCACGATCCAGATCAGCGCGCAAATCAATCCGGGAAACAGTGGCGGACCGGTGATGCAGAACGGCAAGGTGGTGGGCGTTGCGTTTCAAGGCTACAGCGGTGATGTCGCCCAAGGCGTCGCCTACATGATTCCCACTCCGGTGATCAACCGGTTTTTAAAGGACATCGGCGACGGACATTACGACAAATATGTCGATCTTGGCCTAACCTATTCGAAGCTGCAAAATCCCGCGCAGCGCCGCTTTCTTGGCTTAAAAGACGACGACCGCGGCGTACTCGTGAACACAGTGGTCGCGGCCGGACCATCGGCCGATATTCTTCGGCCGGGTGATGTTCTTCTCGCAATCGATGATCATCCCATCGCGAGTGATTCGAATGTCGAATTTGAAGGCGAGCGCGCGGAATTCCAAGAAGTAGTCGAACGAAAATTCAAGGGCGATTCGGTCAAGTTCGATATCTGGCGCGACAAGCAGCCGATGGCGGTCACGATCAAACTATACACGCCTTGGCCTTATCTGATTCAAGGCCACGCCTATGATGTGCGTCCCCGTTACGTCCTTTACGGCGGCTTGCTTTTTCAGCCATTAAACCTCGATCTAATCGAAGCCTATCGGCCCACTGATCTGCGCCTCCGGCATTTCTTCGAATATTTTGTTCCGGAGCAAATTTATCGTCAGCATCCAGACGTCATCGTGCTGACGAACATTTTGCCAGACCCGATCAATACTTATCTTGCGCCCTACCGCGGCGGGATTGTCGATGAAATAAACGGCAAGAAAATTCGGACTCTCGATGAGCTGGCAAATGCGTTTTCCGAAACGTCAGAGCGCTTTGTCATCCGCATGATTGGCGATGGGCCGCCATTGGTGCTCGATCGCAATAAAGTGGACGCCGCCCGCGAGCGGATCAAGATGCGTTACAATGTCATGAAAGAGCAAAATCTCCAGGATCAGCCCGTGGCAAAGACGACGGAGCAAGCGAACAAAATCTAAAGATGATGCGAAAATATTTAGTTATCGTTTTCGGAACAATGTTCCTCGGGGTTGCCGGCGCGACGGCCAAAAAGGAACCGGCTGTGCCGGCACCAATGAATAAGCAAAAGCAGCTGTCGCTCGTCCGCGTGAATGTGACTGGCCAGTCCTATGATTACTTTCGGCCATGGCAAAAGAAGGCGCCGTTTTCAAAGCGCGCACTCGGTGCGGTTCTATCGAAAGGCCGCGTCCTGGTCACCGCGGACTTGGTTACAAATCAAAATTACGTGGAGCTGGAGCGGGCGGAATCCGGAGAAAAGATGGCGGCTAATGTCGAGGTCATTGATTATGAAGCGAACCTGGCTTTGCTCGTGCCGGCCGAGAAAACATTTCTCGACGGCATCACTCCTCTCGATATCGCGCTCGACACCGTAGTCGGCGATCGGCTCGCCGCCTGGCAACTTGAACCCACGGGTGCCCTGCTCGCGACGGAAGGCTTGGTGACAACTGTGCAAATGATGGCTTATCCGGTCGATGTTGGGCAATTCCTGACCTATCGCATGAGCATCCCGATGCAATATCGAGAGAATAGCTACACGGTGCCTCTGGTGAAGAACAACAAGCTTGCTGGATTACTCTTGCGCTACGATTCACGTTCGCAGCTGCTCGACGCCATTCCTGCACCCATCATAGCGCATTTTTTGAAGGAGGCTGAGGGCCAAAATTATCGCGGGTTTCCGGCGGCCGGGTTTTCATTTTTTCCGACGCGTGATCCGGAGCTGCGCGAGTTTGCCGGAGAAACGGGCAAAGCCGGCGGCGTTTACGTGACCAATATCGAACCGAACACGCCAGCGATGAAAGCGGGCTTGCAAGTCGGCGACATTGTCACAGCGATCGCGAACAACGAGATCGATCAAAATGGAAACTATGTCGATCCTCTCTACGGCAAAATCGAATTTACAAATCTGCTCACCGCTCACGCTTACTCCGGCGATGTGGTGCCGTTCCGAATTCAGCGCAGTGGCAAACCGATGCAGTTAAATGTGACCCTCGAACATCGAGACGCGAAAGATTACGTCAGCCCACCTTACAATCTCGATCAGCCGCCGCCGTATTACGTGCTCGGCGGACTCATTTTTCAGGAGCTTTCCCGCCAATATCTCAAGGAATGGGGGCCAACTTGGCAAAGAGAAGCACCCCAGCGCTTGGTTTACCTCGACCGGTTCCAATCAGAACTCTTTCCAGAGGGGAACCGCCGCGTCGTCATCCTCAGTCAGGTCCTCCCTGCCAATAGCACAATCGGTTACGACGAGCTTTCCTATTTGACTGTCACAAAAGTAAACGGCAAAGAGATCAAATCATTAGCCGATCTGGCCGAAGCGGTGAAACAGCCCATCGAGGGTTTCATCAAAATTGAGACCGAGGAAGATCCGAAACAGATTGAGCTGGATGCCGCGCAAGTAGCCGCTGAAGCACCGGCTCTCCAGGAAAACTACGGGATCTCTTCGCTGCGTCGCCTCGACTGAGGCGTTGCCCACGCCGTCGTTGCCAGGTTGGGCGCAACAGAAAAGCATCATACTTGCAGCAATCGATCTCGGAAATTAACCGACAAAATGAGTCGTGCTCATCTGAGCAACCGCGCATGACTTCAACCAGGTAATAGCTGTGAAAGCGTCGCTGTTTCTGCGTCCTTGCCTTCGCGATTCACCTATTCCTGATTTCCTGTTGATCTCAATCACCAAATTGGATTGACCTCGCCCCGCGAGTTCTGCCAGGCTCGGCAGCAACGATGCGTCTGTTGTTCGAAATATTAATTATCGGTGCGGTGATTTATCTTGCCTGGGACATGCCCTTGAAACAACGTGTCGATCAGCTCCGCGCGGCACTGACGTCCAAGCAAGCGGCGCCGGGTTCACAGGAAGCCACGTCAACTCCAACGTCAATTCCGCTGTTAAGGCCAATCATCAGGGCAACTCCACCGCCGGGCGCATGGATGTGGGATTCAAAGCATCACGGCACGCTGGATCGCCCTAGTCCCTCTCCTACTATCCGGCCCTGAGAATACGGAAAAATTAGGACATCCATTCCGCGCGGCCGTGCGGAACATTGTTATTCGTTTACGACCTCGATCTGCTTGTCGAGCACTTCCCGGTAAACCGGTCGATCGCCACCTGCACCCAGTAACGCTGCTCACCTTCCACAACGGAACCTACAAGACTAGAAGCGTTGGGCGGATAGCGGCCGCTCAGGGCTATCACGTCAATCAGTAAATTCCAGACGCGCGTTCGCGAGACGGAAGATATGGCCGCGGAACAACTTCCCTTGGAGCCTTAACAGTCTGATTGTCTTGTGATGATGTCACCGGCAGAATTGTCGTTGGCAGTCCAGCGCGCGTAATCAGTACGTTGGCGACAACGGACGAAGTAATTTTCATCCCAGATGGCGCCCGCCAGAAACGAGCGAAGAAAAGTGAAGCAGCTTCTGCCGGTTTAAGTGCAACGTCAGTGGCAGCTTCGGGCGGAATTTTTCAATTTAGCGAGTGACGCCGCTTCGGAACTTTTCGGGATGATGCAAAATGTCATCACGATCAGTGACCGCGACGAAGGACAGGCAAAGCGCGATGATCGTCCCGGCCAGCAAGCAGAGGCCACCTGCGATCTTCCCACGCACAATCGAAAGGATTGCTAAGACAAACCCCGTTATCAAAAAAGGCAATGATGTAAAAACGAACAAGACTGGATGAACGAGCGAAATAAAAACGGCTACGGCTGCGCACAGTCCGCCGGTCGCGGCCAATGAACGTTCTTTCTTTTTTGCTTTTTGCTGTAGCCGCAGCCGCTCCGGCTCCGCAAATGCTGGGCTGCTACATGGAACCCATTGCTTCATCCCTTCGGCTAAATATTGATCACCCGGCGAGAAATCGCCCATGCGAATTTTTGCCTTGAATTCGCCGTCCGTGAATTTCCCAATCACCTTCCCGCTTGACCGCGCCACGTAAAAAACGCTCATAACATAATTTAATAACTCTTCTGATGACTGTTAACGGTTGTTTACATCGAACCCTCGTATTTAATCTGGACCTGCTGCGATTGGATAGCCCCTGTGGTTGGATCCCGGTTCGGCTTGATGAATACCTGATAAACCTTGGTCACTGTGGACAGAACTCTCCCGTTCTTATCCAGCGATTGCCCGGTAACAAAAACTCGGAAGTTACGGCTGCGCGTGGTAGCCAGATTGTAGATCTTAGCAAACAACTCCTCGCGCCCGGGATCATTCCATTCGGTCGGCGACGTCTGAGTACTATTTTCATATTGATTGGGGTTACCGAAAAACGGCCGGCCTTGCGAGTCCCTTATCGCTGATAATGCAGAGGTTGAAAGCAGGGGGCGTGAGTTGATCACAGCGTCAGCAAACTTGTCTGCCTGCTCTATATTCGCGGGCTGCGCTGCGTTGCCGGTCGGCGGGTACAGATTACCTTGCAGCGAAGTGGGTTGGATTGCCGGGTCGCGGTTCTGGAGGATGCCCACGGCTAGGGAGCGCAAAACGTCACGGGATGCTGTATTAAGATTTACCAGTCCAGCTGTGCTTGTGAAATTGGTGCTATTGGTCTTGGAAGAAAACACATCCAGTAGTTGCCAGGCCCGGATCCCATTTTGGTCGAACATGGAGAACTCGGGCCGGCCAATAGAAAGAGTATGACCACCCGCTCCGCTGGCACTTCGAGTCGCTGTGTTCGGAATATCCGGGAGCTTCTGTTCCGGATCTTGATATGTAACGCTGTAGCTTAACTGGGCCGGGTCCCACACATTTGCCAGCTCAGTTACAGACGCAAGATTGCCGCTAGTCGAGGTCGAGAGCAACGAAATCGTTTTTGTTGGATCTGGCGGTGGCGTCGGGCTCGCCATAATGTCGGTGGGATATTGCCCCTTACCGGTGGGCGGGAGTCCAGTATAGCTAAAGGGATGTCCGGAGTCTGGCCAATTTAACGGGACGACATTGGGGTTTGGGCCGGCCCAGTAAGAACCCGCCACATAATCGGCTGTTGGCCACGGATCAGTGATATACCACGACGCGCGCGGGTCGCCGAATTGCCCGAAACTGTTATTGTTCGGCGGCATTGGATTACCGCGCTAGACGTTCTTGGTCGGATCAGGCCTGGAGTTGGGGACCGTTGGATCGTATGGATTGTATTGCATACCGACAGGATCCGCATTGCGTTGAAGTCCTCCATTTGCGGAGTCAGCGATAGCCTGGTTTGTATTACTTCCAGGCGCGTTCCAGTACAAGACAAAATAATTATTCGTCGATGAGTTTGGAAACGAAATGGTAGCCGTGTCGGGGTTTGGCGGAGTTGGGCCCCAGTTAAAAACATTAACCTCTCCCGGAAAAGGCGGGATGAAAACTCCGCCCGGCAAAGTGACCGTCAGGGTCAGGGTGTCGAACGCCGTGCTGCTGCCGCAAGGTCCTGCATTATTACTGGTTGCGAAGATGGTGACGGGGAAAACTCCAACGCCAGTCGGCGTGCCGGAGATCAGCCCCGTCGTAGTGTTCACAGTTAAACCTCCGGGCAGATCATTTGCGTCGAAACTGATCGGGTTATTGTCGGCTGTAATTTGATAAGTGAACGGGGTTCCCACAGTCGCGGCAGCTGTAAGCGGGCTCGTGATAGCAGGGTCCTGGGGGCAAATCGTTATGACCAGCGTTGCAGTCGCGTTGTTGCAAGTACCTATGCCATTGCTCCGGTTCCCCCCGTTACCTAACGATAAACCGGCAGGCAACGGAGCGGCGGTGTAACTGGTCCCATTATTCGTGTTGGTTGCTGTGATCGTGTAGGAGAAAGCAACCCCTATCTGGCCGGTCGCCGTGAGCGGACTGGTGATCACGGGCGTATTGGCGATTGAAAGTGTCACTGCCGTTGATGTTGCCCCGGCGCAGGGGTTCGCAACAGTGATAGATGCTGTACCGGCAGTGGCAATAAGGGACGCTGGTACCGCGGCAGTGAGTTGGGTTGAGGAAACGAATGTCGTGGTCAGCGCCGTTCCATTCCAATTCACGGTCGAAGTGGGAACAAAATTCGTGCCGTTCACAGTCAACGTGAACTGTGGACCGCCTGGCGTGACGCAGGTTGGGTTGAGTGAACTGATCGTCGGCGCCGCATTAATCGTTATCACCAGTGTTGCACTCCCGGTGTTGCAGGGACTTGCGCCATTGCTCGCGCTAATGATGACGCTAGTCGTTCCAGCCGTTGTGGGTGTACCGGAAATGACGTTCCGGTTCCCCCCGCTACCTAACGATAAACCGGCAGGCAACGGGGCCGCCGTGTAGCTGGTTGGATTGTTGGTTGCTGTAATCGTGTAGGAGAAGGCAACTCCAACTGTCCCGCACGCTGTGAGCGGGCTGTTTATCACCGGCGGATTGGCGATTGTAAACGTTACTGCTGGGGTCGAAGATCCGCCTCCTGGAGAAGGATTGACGACCGTGATAGATGCCGTGCCAGCAGTGGCGATAAGGGCAGCGGGCACCGTGGCGGTGAGTTGCGTGGAAGAAACAAACGTCGTGGCCAGAGGCGTTCCATTCCAATTCACTGTCGAAGCAGAAACAAATTTCGTGCCGTTCACAGTCAAGGTGAATTGCGGACCGCCTGCCGTGGCGCAAGTCGGGCTAATTGAAGTTACGGTGGGCACCGGGTTATTGATCGTAATTACCAGCGTCGATGTCCCGGTTCCGCGGGAATTGGTTGCGGTAATGGTAACAGGGTACGTTCCCGCCGTAGTTGGGGTGCCAGAGATCAACCCTGTTGCAGTATTGACAGTTAAGCCCGGAGGCAAACTGCTTGCGCCATAACTGGTCGGGTTGTTCGTGGCTGTGATCTGATAGGAAAACGCGACGCCTACGGTGCCAGTTGCTGTGCCAGGACTTGTGATGACGGGAGGCGGCGTATTGATCGTAATTACCAGCGTCGATGTCCCGGTCCCGCCAGAATTGCTTGCGCTAATGGTAACAGGGTACGTTCCCGCCGTAGTTGGGGTGCCAGAGATCAACCCTGTTGCAGTATTGACAGTTAAGCCCGGAGGCAAACCGCTTGCGCCATAACTGGTCGGGTTGTTCGTGGCTGTGATCTGATAGGAAAACGCGACGCCTACGGTGCCAGTTGCTGTGCCAGGACTTGTGATGACAGGAGGCGGCGGATTGATCGTCAAAGTTAGCGTTGCGGTACCGGTGCCATTGGCGTTCGTTGCACTTATTGTGACACTATATGTTCCCGCCGCAGTCGGTGTGCCAGAGATCAAACCGGTGTTTGTATTGACAGTTAGGCCCGCGGGCAGGCTGGTCGCACCCCAACCACCAGGGGGTATGGCCTGGTCCGCCGTAATCTGATAGGAGAACGCGACTCCCACGGTTCCACTTGCCGTGGTAGCGCTCGTAATTTTGGGCTTCGCCGCCGCAAGCACCCCACTTGCGGTCGCCAACACAAGAACCAGGGGCAGGATCCTTTTCATCGAACAAACAAGCTGTGAATCAGAGCGAGCAGGGATCATGGCGTAGGTGTGGGCCCGGCGGTGAGCGCGCTACCGGCTGCCGCCAGCAGAAAAACCAATGGGATGATCCGCTTCATTGATAGATCCTGATCGTCAACGTCGCGCTTGCCGTCCCGCAGGATGTCCTTGCGCTAATTGAAACGGAGTAGTCGTGGTAGCCGTTGGCGTATGTCACATTCGGATCCAAGGTTGCTGTTCCGTCGATCAGTCCCGCCTTCCTTCCGCCTCCGTGGAGATTTAGCCCCGGGGGCAGTCCAGTTGCGCTGTAGTTGGTTCTTCCCGATGCTAGACAGGCAGGTGTTGGTCCGGGCAGTGCAACGACTCTGTATTCGTTGGGTTTAATCTTTCCCTTGGGATCCTGGTAGCCGTTAGCCGCTTTGATTCTATAGTTGAACGGCAGGTTGAGGCTCCCGGTTTCGAAAAGAGGGCTTACAATAACCGGGTTGGTTCTGTCATTGGGGTCGGGGTTGTCTTTAAATATTATTGTTGCATCCGGTGGAGAACTGAGGGTTTGAAGTGTCCCGTTC
>VBQB01000105.1 GCA_005887855.1 Verrucomicrobiota bacterium
GCCGCCATGGCATGGCGGTGGTGAGATGATCGTCAGCGTTACCTTGGAAAAAAGCGCGTTCAAGAAAGCCCCCCACCGATTTGAAGCCGGCACGCCCAACATCGCCGGCGCGATTGGGCTCGCCGCCGCTGTCGATTACATCGAGCGGATCGGGCGTCCGGCAATTTTCGAACACGACGCATATCTTGCTCGTTATGCGGCGGACCGTCTCGCGGAATTGCCCGGAATGCGTATTCTCGGGCCAACCGACGAGCGTGGCGCACTCGTCGGTTTTGTGATGGAAGCAGCGCACCCGCACGATCTTACAACGTTCGCGGACCAGTACGGATTAGCGATGCGCGGCGGGCACCATTGCAACCAGCCGCTTATGCGGAGGTTCGGTGTACCAGGGACAACTCGCGCGAGCTTCTACTTTTACAACACGATCGAAGAAATCGATCGAATGATTGAAATCCTTCGCGTCGCTGTGCGTTTCTTTTCATGAACCTGGAACTCGAAGAGCTTTACCAGGAAGTCATTCTCGATCATTCGCGACGTCCGCGAAATTTCGGAGACCTAGCCGACGCTGCCGTGCGGGTACATGGCGATAACCCCGCATGCGGCGACGAAATTCATCTCGGAGTAAGATTCGACGCCGATGGAGGCCTGGAAGATATCAAGTTCACCGGACACGGTTGCGCGATCAGCCAGGCGTCGGCGTCGTTAATGACGATGAAACTGAAAGGGAAAAGTCGCGCGGAAGTGATGGAGATGTTTCGCGCATTTCACAAATTAGTGACAGACGAAGCGGCCGAAGCACCTAAAACGCTAGGCGATCTTCGACTAATGCAGGGGGTGCGGAAATTTCCGCTGCGGGTCAAGTGCGCAATGCTTGCCTGGCGCGCGGTCGAGCAGGCGCTGCAGCAGCCTGCAGGCGAATCGACCATTTCGACCGAGGAGCCGGATTTTGCATGACCTAGCGGTTTATTAAGCCAACGTGCGATCGTTATGCCGACGAATGTTCTTGGAACTGACCTAAAGTGTTGTTGCCGCGATCCAATGACCGGATTCTTTCGCGACGGGTTTTGTCGCACCGGTCCTGAAGATCTTGGTCTGCACACCGTTTGCGTTAAGGTCACGCGCGAGTTTCTCGATTTCTCCGTGCTCGACGGAAACGATTTGGTCACACCGCATCCGGAATGGGGTTTCCCCGGTTTGGAACCGGGTGATAAATGGTGCGTCTGCGTCACGCGCTGGAAAGCTGCGCTTGATCATGGTCGCGCGGCCCCTGTCGATCTTGAAGCAACGCACGCCTCCGCGATCGAATTCGTTAGCCTCGAAGATTTGAAGGCGAATGCGCTGAAAAGTTGATCCCGTCATCGAACTCGACGGGGAGAGTCGATTGGTTCTGCAAGGGTATAGCGCCGATCGCCGGGCGCGCCGTCGGAAGGACAAGGCTCGCGTTTAGAAGAATTCTTTGGATAACTCTGCTCGCCATCCCTGCCAAGACTTTGGCTGGAAAACTGGAGGATTCGCGGCCACGGTATCGGCGATTTGAAACTGCCGTTTAGTCTTTTTCTCGGGCTTCGCTATCTCAAGCCAAAACGCACGTTTATCTCCATCATCACGCTGATTTCCGTGCTCGGTGTGATGCTTGGGGTAACGGTGCTGATTCTCGTGATTTCGGTCATGACCGGGTTCGACCGCGAATTGCGACAGAAGGTGATCGATTTCGATGCGCACATTCTTGTAAGCACCGAAGACGTCTTGCGCGATTGGCGATCGCTCAAGGCGAAGATCGACAAAACGCCGGGCGTGTTGGCGACCGCCCCTTACATCCAAGGACCGGTGATCGTCGAATTTCGAAACCGGCGGCTCGCGCCGATGATTCGCGGTGTCGATCCCACGCAAGAGGAGAAAGTGATTCCACTGAGAAAATTCATCAAATACGGCAAGCTCGACTTGGAAGGTGAATCGACCGTGCTCGGTGTTGAGCTCGCGCGAAAATTACAGGTTCATGTCGGCGACAAGCTCACCATTTATTCGCCCGGTAATCTCGGCCAGATTCTCGATGGCATTAAGAAACTCGAGAACGCGAAGGGGGAGGAAGAAAAAAAGGCGATCGATCAATTGCGCGAGGTGATTCTGCCGAAAGAACTAACTATTACCGGCATTTATGAGACCGGTCATTACCTGCACGACTCTGAATTTTTGCTCGTTCCGATTTATGTTGGTCAAGAGCTTTACGGCTTGAGTGACACGTTACACGGCATCACCGTTAAAACCGATAATCCGTACGGCGCCGAGCGCGTAAAACAGTCGATTGAACAATTTCTCGAACCGCCTGAATTCGCGCAGACCTGGATCGACATGAACCATCAATATTTCGAAGCAGTGCGGCTCGAGCGAACAGTCATGTTCTTCCTTTTGTTCTTTATCGTGGTCGTCGCAGCGTTCGGAATCATGAGTACGCTCATCACGGTGACGGTGCAAAAGCGGCGCGAGATCGGAATTATGAAAGCGCTTGGTGCAAACATCGCGCAAATCATCTGGGTCTTTCTTGGCCAGGGGACTGTGGTCGGTCTTTTCGGAACGATTACCGGGCTGGGACTCGGCATGGCGTTGATGGCAGAAATAATCCCCAAGGACGTCGCCATTATTTGTATCAGTGCGTTTTTTATCTGCTCATTTGCCGCGCTCATTCCCGCTTACTTCGCGGCGCGGCTCGATCCGGTCAAAGCGCTAAGATACGAGTAATTTATCTCTTGCTCTCAATCCTGCTCTTGCTCGTGCTCGAATCATTCGACATGAGAAAAATATCCAGGACGCGAAAAGCGTAGTCGTATCCCCCCGGCCATTCGCTCTGGCGCGGACCGGCGACGTTAAGCGTTATAATTTTCTCGTCGCGCACAAAGCTGGCAATTAGGTCCGCCGCGGGTTCCGGCCGGATGTCGCCAGCGTCGATTAGCTTGTACGGTCGCTGTTGCTCCCCGCAAAATCGGACAGTCTCCGCAGTCCCGCCGCGTAGATCCCTAAAGTAAATGATCACGTTGCCGTTAGAATCTTTCACGTTCTGAAGCGTGCGATCGGTAAAGCCACTGTGCTCCAATTCCTTGACTGGATAACGATCAGGGATCCTGCCGAATTCGTCGAGACGTCCAGCCGGACACCAGCCGCCGCACGGTATTCCATGTTTGAGCGCGACATCAAGTGCTGCGCGGTCCACGCCAGTTTGCCCGCCAGAAATAATTTTCACGTGCCTGTCGGCGTGTTCAATCGCCCGTCGGAACAATATCCGCCCGCTCGACCATCAAGATCACGGTTCGTTCAGGCGCACGTGTGCGATGGCGCACACCTTTGGGCACGACGAAGCCCTGTTTCGGCGCAAGATCGACAACGCGATCTTCGAGATCGATTAGGAATCGTCCGTCCACAACGTAAAAGAATTCGTCGATGTCTTTGTGTTCGTGCCAGTGATATTCGCCCTGAATCACCGCCAGCCTGACGACAGAATCGTTTACCTTGCACAGCGTCTGGTTGTACCACTTGTCCGTACAGGCATCGGCCAGTTTCTGTACATCGATCAGTTCAAGCGGTCCGTGCAGAATGTTGAGGTAAGTTTTGTACGGAAACTCCTGCGCAGCTTTGTTGGAATCCATGATTTCAGCTTAAACGCAGAGGACGGACTAGTCGCAAGACAACTGTGGTGGCAGGCATGTCGCCTGCCGTTCTTCGTATGCAGCCGATACAGCTGCCTCTACAGAAAAATCTATTCTTCGCCGTCGAAATAATCAGTCTCTTTCCCCTTTACGACGACGCGATCCGTCGCTGATGACTTATTTACTTTCCACTTCCCGCTGTCCGGGTAGTAAGCCGATTCACCGATCGGGTTATCCGCCATCACGTAATAGGTGAAATCTTCCTGGCCAGAGTTACGCAGCTGATGCGGTTCATCAGGCCCAAAAACGAATGCGTCACCAGGCACGACCTCAGTTGTGCCATCTTTGTGACGGACGCTGCCTTTCCCGGAAATGACCAAATAAAGCTCCCATTGCGCCGAATGCGCGTGATAGGGAAAAGCTCGTTTCCCAGGAGGCACTCGATTCCATTCCAGATCAAATGGATGACGTTTGGACAAATCGAGCGAAGCCGGTTCGCGCCCTAGCGTTTCCGAGATTCCTTTGAACGACGCGGTGTATTTTCCGCCGGGCGATTGCCACGCTTCTTCTTTGATCTCGTTCAAATTTACTTTGCTCATATGTAGTTCGCTGTAGTGGCGGGCGTGTCGCCAGCATTGCCCGCGGCGCAGCCGACACGGCTGCCGCTACAGAAACAAAAGTTATTCTTCGCCATCGAAATAATCGGTCTCCTTCCCTTTCACCATCACTTCTTCCGATCCGTCTTTTACAACGGCCCATTTGCCGCTGTCGGGATAATAACAGGAATCACCGGTTGCCCCGCCGCTCCGCGGATTATCGGCAATCACGTAATAAACAAAATCTTCATCACCCGCATTCGTCAGTTGGTGCGCTTCTAACGGCTGAAAGAAAAACGCGTCGCCCGGTCCGACCTCCGTTATCCCATCTTTGTCCCGAATGTTGCCGCGGCCAGAGACGACCAGATAAAGCTCCGATTCAGCCGAGTGTGCGTGATATGGACAAAGCGATTTGCCTTTCGGAATCCGCACCAGCGCTAGATCGAACGGATGCCGCTTGGCCAGATCAAGCGACTCCGGTTCGCGGCCAAGCGCGATCGAAATATTCTTCGTGAACCTATGAAACTTGCCTTTCGGCGATTGCTTTTCCTTCTCAGCGACATCCTTTAAATTTACTTTGCGCATACGTCAGCATTCCTAATCACTATCGTGATACCCTAACGAGAAGAAATTCGCTTTCGAGTTGCGATCGAAAAAACTGCTATTCCCATCCAAATCATATTTACAAAAGAGGAAGGGTAAGCTCCGTAAGTGATCGTATTTACAGCCAAAAGAAGGCTGCCGACGACATTGAGAAATTGATAAGGAATCGAGTCTCCTTCCAATTTCTTAGAGGAAACCATCGCATAAGCGACAAGAAGTGCGGCCGCGCCCGCCCATCCGATCGCATCAAACCATACGTGACTGTTCATGCATATAATCTTTGCCTACTAATTGCATTATAGCTTCCATTTCGCCGGTAGCTTTTGCTTGAGTTTTTCGACAGGCGCGAAGAGGTCGCCGTGTTTTTCGACGCGGGTTAGGGTTTTGTCGGAGCGGAATTTCAGGAGATCCGCTTTTTTCTTTTTCAGGCAAGTCTCGACTTCGTCCCAGCTGACTGGAGTGGAAACGGTCGGCTCCTCCTTGGCGCGAAGCGAATAAACGCAGATGGTGGTTTTATGTTCGTCGTTCTGGCTCCAATCGACGAACACTTTTCCTTTGCGGGCCGCTTTCGACATATTCGACGTGACAAGATCGGCATGTTGGTGTTCGAGATGCTGCGCGAGAGCGCGCGATAGATCTTTGGTTTGATCGAACGTGACCGCCGTATTCAACGGAACATAAACTTGCAGACCTTTTGAGCCGCTCGTCTTGGCAAACGATTTCAATTTCATTTTCGCAAGCAGATCCCGCAGCCAAAGCCCGATCTGGCAACACTGGACGATATCGTCCGGTGCGCCGGGATCGAGATCGAACACCATCATGGTCGGGCGCGCGACGTCGCGTTTGCGCGCGAGCGACGTGTGCAACTCGAGATCGGCGAGGTTCGCCGCCCAGACGAGCGTCGGTAAATCCTGGGCGAGACAATAATTCATCATCCGCTTATTGCTTTCGCTCCAAACCTTGGCCGTCTTCACCCATTTCGGGCGATGCGACGGACAATTCTTTTCATAGAAAAACTCACCTTCGACGCCATCGGGATACCGCTTCATGGTGAGCGGGCGGTCCTTCAGATGCGACAAAAGCACCGGCGCGATGCGGATGTAGTAATCGATCACCTGGCCTTTGGTGAACCCGACCTTCGGATAAAGGACCTTGTCCAGATTCGACACCTGAATCTTGCGGTCTTCGACGATCAATTCGGCTTTATCGGGCATGATTCAAAAGCAAACGTCCAACTTCCAACGCTCAACGTCCAACGTCGAATTCAGGAAAGATGCGCACGGTGCTCAGGCGAAGAAGCGTTCCGGCGAGAGCATCGGCTGCGGCTTGCAGATCCGCGCTACGCAATGCTCCCAGCTTTCGTGGCCGCTCAAGATCTCGATCTCGACACGTAAAAAATAAATTGGCACCCGCACTTCCGCCTCCGGCAGGCGCGGCATGCGCACGGCATCTTTTTCTGTCGTAACAATCATCTGCAAATCGCGCCGGATGCAGCGATTAATGAAGCTTTGTAGCTCCGCCTCGCTATAACGGTGATGATCGATGTAACGCTTCGCAAGATCGACATGCGCGCCGAGTTTTTTGAGTCCGCCTTCAAAACTTTCGGGCGCGGCAATGCCGCAAATTGAGCCAATGAATGTGTCGTGTAAGCGGTCGAGCGGTAATGGCTCGCCCGTAAAGACGTTCTGGAGGTAGAGCGGCTTATGCTGGCATTCGATAATCTCCGCGGTGCGGTTGTAACGCCGGATGCGCTGAATGAGCGCATCGTTAGGCTCGCCTGTATTTTTGGTAATAAAGATGTAGCTGGCGCGGCGCAGATTCCGTGGAGGCTCCCGCAACGTGCCGCGGGGAAGCAAAAACTCATTGCCGAATGGCGCTTGTCGATCCACCAGCACCATGTCGAGCCGATGTTTAAGATGTAGATATTGCAATCCGTCGTCGAGCAAGAGGGTGTCCACTTTCCATTTGTCGATGGCAAAAAGACCGCTTTTTACTCGGTCTTTATCCACGAGCACGATCACGTCTTTCAAATTGTGCGCCAACATGTAAGGCTCGTCACCGGCAGTGAGTGAATCGAGCAGCAGTGATTTCCCATCGGAAACGACGCGCGGTGGATCGATGACTTCTTTTTGAAGTCGATCAAGCCAACTTCGCTTGCTCGGACGCGGAACGCTTTTGTAACCGCGACTCAGAATCGCAACACGGCGTCCCCCGGTTTGCAGCGCGCGCGCAAATTTCTCCACGATCGGCGTTTTTCCGGTGCCGCCGACGGTCAGATTGCCGATGCTGATGACCAGACAACCAAGCGCCCGCTCCCGAAGGATCCTTTTCCGATAAAAATAAAGCCGCAGCTGAACGAGACGTTCGTAGATGAAGGAAAGCGCATAGAGGATTCCGCGCAGAAGTGTGGCGCGAATACCGCGGCGGCGCTCGAGAACAACATCGATCCCAAACTGCTCTAAATTTTCAAGACGGCGACCCATGGGTTTAGTGATCAGTGAATAGTGATTGGGACCCGGTGAAGACGCGCTCCGCGATTATCAGCGCCGGTGATGACTGTGCGTGCAGATGTCGATTCTGCCGCGCGCTTCATCGCCTCCGCAATTTTCTTTGGTGAATGAAGCGTGACGGCGGCGATTGTCGATCCGCTGCCGCTGAGAAAAGCACCAAGCGCGCCGGCGCTTTCGGCGGCGGCGATGACACCTTGCAGGAACGGAATCAGTTTTTGCCGATACGGTTGATGCAGCTGATCGCGGAAAGCGCCCCGCAAATTGAGATAGTTGCCCGATGCGAACGCCGCCGTGATTGCGCAAGCATTTGCGCAACTTTCCACGGTAGCAGCGTGCGCAATTCGGGAGGGTAAGATCGTTCTCGCCGCAGTTGTTTTGATTTCGAAATCGGGAATCAAAAGAACGAATGATAATGTAGGCGAAACGTGGAAGCGCTGGACATTTTTGCTTCCCGCGACCGTGAATCCGCCGAAAACTGCCGGCGCGGCGTTATCGGGATGGCCTTCCAACTGAGCGCATAATTGAAAGATCGACACTCGATTCAAGGGATTGCCGGTCAAAAGATTCAAGGCACGTAGAACGCCAGCGCGCACCGTGACACTGCTGCCCAAGCCGCGGCAAGGGGGAACGTCGCTTCTGATCGAAAAGGAAAATGAGAATGGTGTGCGCCCGACGCGTTCAAAAAACAAATCCGCCACGTCTCGGGCAATGGAGGGCAGCGGAGCCTTCGTGCCGCGAGTCACTGTTACATCATTATAAATGCGCAGGGCAATGCCGAGACAATCGAAGCCCGGACCGAGATTGGAAGTGCTCGCAGGAACGCGAACCGTAACTTGTTGCATAGGCCAGCGGCCAAGTCCGTGCATCTCGACAACGCTCAACGATGCGGGAGTGTAGCGCGCTTGGAATGGGCGGCAACCGATCCATATTTCGAAGCGGAGGGAACCGATGCGCATCGGCTTTGCACGATCGAGGATGGCTGGGTGGAGCGGTTCGGGCGCGACGTCCTAATCTCGTTCAAGACAGTTCTGGCCCGGGAGCGTCTAATCGAGGAACTACGCTCGTGGGCAACCACGGTGCACTTTGAGTTTGGCCGCATTTTCGCACGATTTATGCCCCGCAAAAATGAGGAACGGGAAGCGCCGCTTCTCATCTTTGGCGACGCAGGCGAAAATTTGCGGACGATCGCCGCGGAGCGGTATCTCAAATTTGGAATCGACTTCCGGGCCGGTTACTCCGTCGGCCTGTTTGTCGATCAGAGGGAAAATCGGCGCTATGTGCGCCAGATCGCTCCGAAGCGTCTCTTGAATTGTTTTGCCTACACATGTTCCTTTTCCGTTAGCGCGGCATCTGTCGGAGCGACTACGGTTAATGTCGATCTTTCCCAGAAATCGCTGGCGCGCGGTCGGGAGAATTTCTCCCTCAACAGTTTGCCGACCAACGATCATCGCTTCATGGCGGACGATGCGATGGAATTGTTGCCGCGGCTTGCGCGCCGGGGTGAGAAATTTGACATGATTATTCTTGATCCGCCGACTTTTTCACGCTCTTCCCGCGGGAAGACGTTTCACGTCGAAGACGATTTCGAAAAATTACTCATTAGAACGCTCGAGGTGACGGAGCGCGACAGCCGCATTCTGCTTTCAACCAACTGCTCCACCTTGCACGAACACGCCCTCGAAGTTATGGCCCGCTATGGGCTCAAGGCCGCACGACGCGCCGGCACATTTCATCGACAACCGCCCCTATCTGATTTTCCCCCGGGCGCGGGCGCCAGCTCGATTTGGCTGACTTTGCGCTGACCAGGCCGGTGCGCGCAATGAACCATCACAATCCGAATAATTAAGCGAATGGACCAATCAACTGCTGAAAAATTCAAAGAGTCCCCGCAACGCGGGTTTCCCTGTACAAAGGAGGATTTCGAGGCACTTCTCAATCAAACTGAGGATTATGTGCGCGAGAAACCAGCCCAGTCTGTCTTATTCGCCTTTATAGCCGGATATATTTTGAATCGGTTGCCGATCGGTCGAATTCTGGCCGGTCTTTTTCGCTTCCTCGTCGTCGCATTGCGACCGGCGATCTTGATTTACGGCGCCACCAAATTGTATCAGGCGGCTCAGGAAGAGGAATAGCGGTAACGCGTGGGCTCCACCACGCGTATCACGAGACCTTGCGGCAGAGGACTGCGAAGCCCTCCGCGAGGAGGCAGCCGCCTTTACGGTTACTTGTCGAGTGTGAAACCGATCTTCAGTGTCACCTGCCAATGACCGATTGTGCCGTTCTCGATATATCCGCGGGTTTCGGCTACTTCAAACCACCGCATATTGCGGACGGTTTTCTCGGCCCGTGCAAGGGCATTTTTGACGGCTTCCTCAAATCCGTTGGGCGAGGAACCGACCAGCTCAATTTTTTTGTAAATATGATCAGACATGTGTGCATTATTTCGTCAGGAACCCTTCGAAAACAAACAGAAAGCCGATCTTGCGTTGATTAGATGGCAAGGGCATCGCCCGCTGAACTTCGTCACGGCTGGACGCCGATCGACAATTTGCTTTACAAACGGCGCTTCATTTCGGCACCCTCGCCGCGTGAGAAAACTCGCTGCAACTTCTCTATTGCTTCTGGCTGTTTTCTCGTTCGCTCGTGCCCAGGATCAAGAAAGCAAGCTCGTCGACCGCCTCCTCAGACCAGATATGACTCTGCAAAATACGGCACAGAAAAAATCGTTTATCGCCGCTGGTGGCACATCCATAAATAAACAAGCAACCGTCGGCACATTTTATGTTCAGGAGAAATCCAATTCGAAAGGCTTTTCCGGGACCCGCGGCTTTTCAGCGCAGCAATTTAATTCTCAATCCTTCCCCCACACCCGCAGTGCATCCGGGATTTCGTCACAGCAAGCAATCGGAAAGTCCCGGCCTGCTTATGCAACTCGCACCGCGCGCGGTACCCGGGATGCCCCTCAATCTGACAAAAAGATTGCGAGCCATTCTTACGCGGAAAACCGGCCCTTCCTTGATCAAGGTAAAAGTCAAAAATCGCTAAACAGGCAGAATGCGCCGCTCACGATCGAGCAGGTGCGCGAGTTGCTGAACAAAAACAAGTAGCGCACCAGCCCGGCGCGCTATTCTGTGGTTGATCATGCAACCGGATGAAGCTCTCGCGTCTTTAAAACAAGGCGCCGCACAGATCATCAGCGAGAATGAACTGCGAGAAAAACTCGCGCTGGGCCGGCCGCTGCGGGTAAAGCTCGGGGTCGATCCAACCAGTACTGACATTCACCTCGGTCACACAGTCATCTTCCGAAAGCTGCGACAATTTCAAGATTTGGGTCATCAAGCGGTCCTTATCATCGGCGATTTTACGGGGATGATTGGCGATCCGAGCGGCCGCTCCGCCACGCGGCCGCAATTGACGCACAAAGAAGTAATGGCTAATGCTGCAACCTATCGTGAGCAGGCATTCAAGCTTCTCGATCCCGCGCGCACGGAGATAGTTTGCAATGGTGACTGGTTTCGGACGATGTCGTTCGAAGATGTCATTCGGCTGAACAGCCGCGTAACGCTGCAACAGATGCTCCAACGCGAAGATTTCCGGGCTCGGATCGACAAGCAGCAAGCGATTCGTGCCCACGAAATTCAGTATCCGATCATGCAAGGCTGGGACTCGGTTATGGTGAAGGCTGATGTCGAGCTCGGCGGCACGGATCAGCTTTTTAACATTTTGGTCGGGCGCGAGTTCCAAAAGGAGGAGGGCCTGCCGCAGCAAGTCGTTTTTCTTCTTCCCATTCTCGAGGGTTTGGATGGCTCCAAGAAAATGAGCAAGAGCCTCGGCAATTCTGTCGGAATCAGCGATTCTCCCTCAGACATTTTCGGGAGACTGATGAGCATTTCCGATGAGCTTATGGCGCGCTATTATCCATTGCTCCTCGGGCGACTACCAGCCGCAGACGCGCATCCGGTCGAAGCGAAGAAGCAACTCGCCTTCGAAATTGTGCAGACCTACCATTCCCCTGCCATCGCACAGAAGACTTTAGATGAATGGAATACCCGTTTCAGCAAGCGCGATCTGGGACATGCCGACCTGCCGATCTTTTCAGCGGCTGCACCGGGGAAGCGCGATCTCGTCACAATCGTTTGGACGGCGTATCATGAAGCGTTCAACTTCGAGAAGTCACGCAGCGAAGCATCACGGCTGATTAAACAAGGAAGTGTGGAGTTGGATGGCGTTAGGATTCGCAATCCCAAGGCAGAGATCACGCTCAAGTCCGGTCAAGTTCTTCGTCTCGACAAAAAGCGCGCAGTGCGAATCGCCTAGTGGATCGGCGTACAGCAAAAGAGCCACGAAGCTAAGGGCTTCGTGGCTCGCTGAATTAATTAGATTGGATTCAGGCTGTAGCCGTTTGGAACATCGGCAGAGCCGGCGCATTCTCAAGGTAGCTCGCCGCGATTCCTTCGAAGTGTGCGCGAATGCTACGCAGTTCGGCAGTTACAAAGGTATCGACAAAGTGCAAGCGCCGGTCGAGCCAGGCAAATAGCTTATTCTTGATCTCGTAATGGACCGCCAACGTCACCTCCGTGCAGTTCGGCCGGATCTCAGCGAAATCAACGATTCCCATCAAATCAATGTTCCCGCCCGCAGATTCAAACGCGTATTGGTGGGGCACCTCGCTCTCGACCGACAGAAGGACCGTGTGCGCCTCAAAACCGACGGGTCCGCGAAAGCAAAAATCGACCGTCTTCGATGAGGTCACGGTTGCTCTTGTCACCATAAGGAACTGCCGCCGATACGATTGAATACTGGCGAGACGGGCTTTGCACTCTGCCAGTGGTTGACTCATATGTAGGGTTTTTTGTAAAAGCATAGGAGTATTCGTTTGTTGTCCTGAAGTTTAAGCATCAGCAATGCCATTTTGGATTGCGAGGGAACCAGGACGAACTGACTCGCTTTTGGTGTTCGTTTTCTTTACACTTTTGTATTATGGCGACACGCTATTCCTCCTCCGTCGACTCGATCATCAGTCGCCAGGCAACAGGCAATTCGATCAGATTTTCTGTTAACTCAGTAAATAATGGAACATCGATAATTTTTTTTAGAATGTCCGCATTCGTCGCGGCGGCGATATCGTTCGTCGTGGCGGCGCCGTTTAATACGACGCCGATGCAACGCAGCCTGTGCTCGGAAATGCTTCGCACGGTCAGCGCTGTGTGATTAATACAGCCTAGCCGGTTCTCCGCGACGACCAGCACCGGCAATTTCAGCTCGATGGCCAAATCGCTCACAAAGTAATCGGCACGAATCGGCACGAGCCAGCCGCCGACCCCTTCAACGACCACGTACTCAACTCTAGCCTGAAGAGCGCGAAAAGCCGCCACGATATGTTCGACGTCGATCTTTACGCCTTCCGTTAAACTGCCCACGAGCGGCGCCGCCGGCGTCTTCAACCAGACGGGATTAACTTCCTCGATCCTCAGCGCTTCACTGCCGGCAGCCAACAACAGCTCCGCATCGCGACGATCTCCGCAACAAATTGGCTTCATTCCAGCGCAGCGTGCGCCGGACATGCGCAACAGACGCAAGAGCTGAACCGCGATGTGTGTCTTGCCCACGCCGGTGTCTGTCCCGGTAATGAAAAGGCTCACGCGACTTGCTCTACCCAGTCCGATGTAGTCGTCGCGCGGTTCACGTTGATCGTTTGCACCATTGACAGGAAAATCCTCGCGCCATCTACGCTGCCAAGCCGGGCATCGGAGGCGCGATCCGGGTGAGGCATTAAGCCGAACACGTTTCGCTCGCGATTGCAGATCCCGGCGATGTTTTCAATCGAACCGTTCGGATTGGCTTCGGGAAGGATGCGGCCGCGGCTATCTGCGTATCGCAAAATCACCTGTCGATTTGCGTTGAGCCCACGCAATGTCGCTGCATCCGCGAAGAAGCAACCTTCGCCGTGGGCGACGGGCATGCGAAGAAGCGCTCCTTTTGGACAACCGTGTGTGAATGGCGAATCATCGGCTTCCACGCGCATAGTGACCATGTCACACACGAATCGCAGCGAACGATTCCGCACGAGCGCACCGGGTAAAAGGCCGGCTTCGCACAGAACTTGAAAGCCATTGCATGTGCCCAGTACGAGTTTCCCCGCGCGCGCGTCACCTATCACCGCTCGCATGATCGGCGAAAAGCGGGCGATAGCGCCGCAACGGAGATAATCCCCATAAGCAAATCCGCCCGGCAATACAATCGCGTCAAAATCATCAAGCGATGTCTCCTTGTGCCAGACATATTCGGCATGCAATCCTTCGAAGCCGTTAATCGCCGCGATGCAGTCCTGATCGCAATTTGAACCGGGAAACTGGATGACAGCGAATTTCAACGCGACTCCTCGGCTCTCGTGAGCTCGTAATCTTCGATCACCGGATTCGAAAGCAAATCGCGGCAGAGGCCGTGAAGACGCGATTCAAGTTCGCCATTTTTTCCTTCAACATCGATCTCCATGTATTTGCCGATCCGGACGCTCCGAACCTCTGGCATTCCCAGGTGCCGCATCGCGTCGCGCACCGCATTCCCTTGCGGATCGAGCACCGCGGTCTTTGGCATGACGACGACTTTCACTTTCATCGCCTCACCATATTTGCAGCTCATCGCCCGAACAAGTGCAATCCAGAATTTATGCTTCCCGGACAACCTCTTTTGGCTTTTTATCGTCGCGCAGGCCGAGGAAAACCGGCGCTCGCAATTTCCCGTCCCGGGTCCACTCGGCGAATTTGATCTCACAAACGAAAACCGGGTTTACCCAATGCAATTTGCGCATAATGGAAGGCGTGATGGCTTGCACCCACTTCCCGTTTTGCTTCGACGGAAGATCTTCAAATGGACAATCGTCGCGTTCTTCGGCGCGGAACTTCTTGTGTAACGTAGACAATGATTTTGCGGTGAAGCCGGTTCCTACTTTGCCCGCGAACATCAGGCGATTATCCTTGTAATAACCAACGAGAATTGCACCGAAATGTTTGCGCGATCCCGCTGGCGGCGTGTAACCGCCGATGACGAATTCCTGTTCGTTAACACACTTCAGTTTGATCCAAATGCCGCTGCGCCGTCCGGGCTCATAAGGAGAACCGCGCTGTTTTCCAATAATCCCCTCCAAGCCCCTGCGCTTCACCTCCTGAAGCAGGGCGGTAGCGTGTCCGCCGATCTCGCCCGAGAAACGAATCGGATCGCCGGCGTCTGAACAAATCTGCTCAAGTAGTTGTTTGCGCGGTTCCAGCGGCAGCGAGATCAAACTTTTGCCGTCGAGTTGCAGTAGATCAAAAACATAAAAGTAAATCGGCGATTTCTTTCCTTCCATTTCGCGCGCTTGGAGGATTTGAAAAGACGAGCGGCCCTCCTCATCGAGCGCAACGACCTCGCCATCGATCACGCATTCACCGACAGGCAAAGTTTTCACCGCCCCAACAATTTCTGGGAAACGTTGGGCCAATTCATTTTCATTTCGGGATAGCAGCGAAACTTTCTTGTCGATCTTGATCGCAAGAGCGCGGATGCCGTCGAATTTCAACTCGTAAATCCAAGCGCCGGCGGCTGGAGGTTTCTCCACCAAGCGCGGTTTCATTGGTTGGATGAAACGCGGCTTGCTTGAAGGAAGCGAAGCCGGTAGGGACGGACCGCCGGGTCGTCCGCCGTCTTTACCGTGCGACGAGCCGCTGCGCCCTGCCTCTTCTTTTTTTTTAAGTGCGGTTTTTATGCGCGCGCGCAATGCCGATTTTGCGCTAGAGGTTGAATCTGTTGTGGGTTCGTCGCGGTCGGACTCCCATTCGGCGTCGCGATCTTTTGCAATTTGTTTCATTGTCCGGCTGGATTTCGCCGATTGATCCTCGAGCCTCTTGGAAAGCGGACGGGCACTTGCGCCCGTTTTCATCAGCAGCCATTGATTCTTCTCTTGATCGCGGCGAATCCGAACGAGTGTCCATTCGCCTTTGGCTTTCTTGCCTTCGAGGACGAGATGGAGCTTGCCCTCGCGCAGTGACTCAGAAGGCTGCTCCCCGTAAACGTAATAAGTGCCGCGGTCCCAAACCATCACCGTGCCACCGCCGTAGTTTCCCTCGGGGATAACGCCTTCGAAGTCTTCATATTCGATCGGATGATCTTCGACTTCGACCGCAAGATGTTTTTCGCCTTGCTTCCAGGGAAGCCCTTTCGGCACCGCCCACGATTTCAAAACGCCTTCCATCTGTAGCCGGAAGTCGTAATGCAGACGGCGGGCATCGTGTTTTTGGATGACAAAGCGGGACGCGCCCCGCACTGCTTTTGGCAAAGGTTTGCCGCCCTTCGGTTCGGCCGTCTTTCGAAAATCGCGCTTCGCTTTGTACTCGGCCAGTCCCATTCCTTTTACACTAGCCGCGGATCACGCGGATGAAACGGATTTCCGACAAGAAATTACCAGAATCGCTTGTGAATCGTTACGTAACAACAAATGACGTGAGGGTGAATGGCAAACTAACGATGGACGTCTTGTCTCGGACGGAAAAGCCGAAAAGGAAGAATACAAAATCGAGCTCGAACTCAAGCCGACCGCAGGCGGACAATCCAGCAACGCGACATTGACTTACTCGCACCTGCGATGCCGGAGAAAAAATAGATCGGCTGTATGATTACGCTGCCGCGGCTGTTGTCTCGCCTGGAAGTGGCTCGCCCACGAGATAACGGGTAAAGCGCCGGAGGACGATGTTCTCGCCCAGGTCGGCAATTTTCGATTTAACTAGATCCTCAATCGTCTGGTCCGGATTCTTAATGAAAGCCTGCTCAAGCAGGCAAACAGTGCTGAAAAATTTATCGAGTTTTCCTTCGACAATTTTGTTCACGACGTTCTCCGGTTTTCCTTTGACCTGCGCCTTGTAGATCTCACGCTCGGCTTCGATGAGATTGCCCGGAACATCAGCGCGACTGACGTAAAGCGGATGCGCGGCAGCGATGTGCAGTGTGATGTCCTTTACGAACTCGCGAAAACTCTCGTTCCTTGCCACAAAGTCGGTCTCGCAGTTCACTTCCACAAGCACACCGACTTTCCCCTGCAGGTGAATGTACGAGGCCACAATGCCTTCCTTCGTCACGCGCGAGGCCTTTTTACCTGCGGTGGCGATTCCTTTCGTTCGCAAAATCGCCTCTGCCTTTTCGAGATCACCGCCGCTGTCCGCGAGTGCACGTTTGCAATCCATAAAGCCCGCGCTGGTCTTTTCGCGCAGTTGCTTAACCAGTTGTGGATCGATTTCGGTTGTTATTTTCATGAAAGGTTCAGCGTTCCAGGGGAGCGTTGAATCGTAGGCGCGGCGCAGGCTCGCCATCAGGCGGACACGCCCGCCATTTCGACCTGCTCGCGGATTCGAGCTTCGCTGCTTGCTGAAACAATGGCGTCCACCAGCTTTTGAAGAATCACGCGAATAGCGCGAATCGCATCGTCGTTTCCGGCGATTGGATAGTCGATCAACTCGGGATCTGCGTTCGTGTCGACGATGGCGACGACTGGAATCCTAAGGCGCCGCGCCTCATTTACCGCGTTTTGCTCGCGGGGCGTGTCGATCACCACCAGCGCATCCGGCAACTGCGCCATTTCGAGTATTCCATCGAGATTGCGCCGCAGCTTCGCGGCCTCCCGATTCAGCGCAGCCAATTCCTGCTTGCCCATTTTTTTGTATTCCGGCGATTGTTCGATCTGCTCAATGTATTTCAATCGACCAATGCTTTTGCGAATGGTCGAGAGGTTGGTCAGGGTGCCGCCGAGCCAGCGCTGATTGACATAAAACTGCCCGCAAGCCAGCGCCGCTTCCTTCACCGCTTCCTGCGCCTGTTTCTTACAACCGACGAACAAGATCTTGCCGCCGCGGCGCGTGATTTCCTGGAGGAACTCCGTGGCGCGACGAAGCTGGAGGACAGTTTCATCCAGGTTGATGATATAAATTTGATTGCGCTGTTCAAAAATGAACGGCTTCATCTTCGGATTCCAGCGCTTCGTCTGGTGCCCGAAATGGACACCGGCTTCAAGAAGCTCAGGCACTAATTCTGGTGTATCGGCCATAAAAAATCACGCCGGCCGAGCGGCACGGCGGGTTAGGAATATGCTATGGCGCCTCGCCGGTGGCAAATTCAATTTCCATTCAATGTTCATTTCACTGGCGATGTTCGCTCTGCATAACGCGCCAGAACCCAACACAAATCGGAGAGGCGGTTCAGATAGCGCAAAATCTCCGGGTTAAAATCTTTTTCATCGGTACAAAACGTGGCGATATGCCGTTCGGCCCGACGGCAAGTCGTCCGGGCAAAATCGAGCGCCGCAGAAACCGCCGTCCCCCCAGGGATCACCCAATCTTTCGGATAAAGCGATTTATCCTTCTCAAGATCGCTAATCACTGCCGTAATCCGGTCGGCCATCGCGGCCGTGGTGAGTTCAAAACCGTCTTTGGTGTAACGTTCCCGATCTTTCGGCGCGGTCGCCAGCTCGCCCATCACAACGATCAAGTCTTTTTGCGCCCCAAGAATTTGCTCTGAAAGAAACTTTTGGTTTGAAATGGATCGGGCAAGACCAAGCGCAGCCGTCAACTCATCCACACAGCCATAGGCGTCAACGCGGGTATCGCCCTTGGACACGCGCCGGTTGTACATGAGCGAGGTTTCGCCTTTATCGCCCGTTTTGGTCACGATCGACATTAGACGATGGAGTATGGGCGGGCTGTAGTATTGCAATGATGGGTGAGCGAATGAGTAATTACTCCATCACTCCACTGCTCGATCACTCCGCTGGTTATCCGATCGCTGGCTGCGGCTCAGCCTCTTCCATCACAGGCGCACCAATCTGCTCGCCAAGTTCAACGAGTTTGATCTCGCGGTGCTGGGGAAATCCAGTACCCGCCGGGATCAGGTGACCCATGATCACATTCTCTTTGAATCCGCGAAGCCGGTCGACTTTGCCAAGCGTCGCTGCCTCAGTAAGCACGCGCGTCGTGTCTTGGAATGACGCAGCCGAGATAAAGCTATCCGTTTCGAGCGAGGCTTTGGTGATGCCGAGGAGCACGGGCGTGGCTTCGGCCGGCTTTCCGCCTTGTTCGACCACGCGCTGATTCTCCGCTTCAAAATCGAGCCGATCGACCTGATCACCCCAAAGCAATGAAGTATCACCGGGATCGGTAATTTTTACTTTCCGCAACATCTGGCGCACGATGATCTCAATGTGCTTGTCGTTAATCTCCACACCTTGCAGCCGATAAACCTCCTGCACTTCGTTGACCAAATGCTCCTGCAGATCCTGAGGTCCGCAGACTTCAAGGATTTCGTGAGGAACAACGGGGCCTTCGGTGAGTTGTTGTCCTTTCTTCACGAAATCACCTTTGAAGACGATGATGTGTTTCGTGAGCGGGATGAGATGCTCTTCCTCTGACCCGGCGTCGGGATCCTTCAGAATAAGGCGTCGCTTGCCCCGGACTGTTCCACCCATCTCGACAATTCCATCGATCTTGGCAATCTCAGCCGCGTCCTTCGGGCGGCGCGCTTCGAACAACTCGGCTACGCGCGGTAGACCGCCCGTGATATCCTTTGTCTTTGCTACTTTTCGCGGCGTTTTTGCCAGCAATGCACCTCCGCGCACCTTCTGTCCTTCTTCGACGATCACGTGTGCGCCAGCAGGGATGGAATAACTCGCGAGCACTTCCTTCTTGTCGCCAACGATCACAATCTGTGGATGTAAATCCTCTTTATGCTCGATAATCACGGTCCCCATGAGGCCAGTCGCTTCATCGACGTCACGTTTGATCGTCACGCCAGCGATCATGTCGCGGAATTCGATCTTGCCGCCCTTGTCAGTTAGAATTGGCACGTTGTACGGGTCCCATTGCACGAAGGTTTCCCCCTTCTTGACCGACGTACCGTCGTCTTTTGAAATCATTGACCCGATAACAACGTTATAACTCTCGAGCTCGCGGCCCTCCGCATTGTGCACGCTGATTGAGCCGTTCTTATTCAAAACGATCCAGCTACCGTCGAGCGCCTGCACCGTTCGCAAATCGTTGAATCGGACAGTGCCATCGTTTTTCGCTTTGATAATCGGTTGCTTGAAAGTCTGGCTGGCGGTGCCACCAATGTGAAATGTCCGCATCGTCAATTGTGTTCCAGGCTCGCCAATTGATTGCGCCGCGATGATCCCAACTGCTTCGCCAAGTTTGACGAACTGGCCGGTAGCAAGATTGCGTCCGTAGCACATCGCGCAAACGCCACGACCGCATTCGCAAGTAAGAACGGAACGAATTTTCAAACTCTCCACTCCGACGCGCTGAAGTTCCGCCGCAATTTTCTCGTCGATCAGCTGATTTGCCTTGACGATTTTCTTCCTTTTCTCCACTGGGTCCGCGATTGTTTCGCAGCTCACCCGACCAATAATGCGCTGGCCAAGATCGACCACTTCCTCGTCTCCCTCGTAAATTGAACGTACGACGATCCCATTTACGGTCCCGCAATCTTGTTCGTTGATGATCACGTCCTGCGAAGCGTCCACCAACTTGCGCGTGAGATAGCCAGAGTCCGCGGTTTTGAGCGCCGTGTCCGCGAGACCTTTACGCGCGCCGTGCGTGGAGATGAAGTACTCGAGCACAGTGAGACCCTCGCGGAAGTTCGAAGTGATGGGGCGCTCGATGATTTCTCCCGAAGGTTTGGCCATCAAACCGCGCATGCCGGCCAGCTGCCGCACTTGCTGCCGGTTGCCACGCGAGCCCGAATCGACCATTAGGTAAACGGGATTCAGTTCCTTGCGCCCTTCGTTGTGTTCGAGGGTGCGAAACATTACGCTGGAAATTTCGTCTCCGGCATGCGTCCAGATGTCAATGATCTTGTTGTAACGCTCGCCATCGGTGATGATGCCTTTGCGATATTGCTGCTCAACCTGGCGGATTTGCCTGTAGGCATTTTCCAGCTCGGTCTGTTTCTCCTTCGGAATGATCATGTCCGAGATTCCAATCGAAATGCCAGCCTTGGTCGCTTCGGCAAAACCGAGCTCTTTCAACTTGTCCAGCGTCGTGACGGTTTCGGCCGGTCCCGCGATTTGATAACAGCGCCAAATAATGTCGCTCAGCTGCTTCTTGCCCGCTGCCTTGTTGAAAAATCCCAGCTGCTTCGGCCAAATCTGATTGAAGATGACCCGGCCCGCCGTGGTCTCGATGACTTTTGCCTCGGCGTTTCCGTAGGTCGTTTGCTGGCCGTGATCGGGATTCTTGATCCGAATGCGGTCGTGTGTCCGGATGCTTCCTTCGGCCATGGCAAATTCCACTTCGGTCGCATCGGAAAATAGTGATAGACGCCCGTCGGCTTTACTTCCGGCAGCTCGCCGCGGGTTTTGCGTGCTTCCATTTGAGCTTCCACGGAGAGCGGCACGTGCACGGCCATCTGGTCCCCGTCGAAGTCTGCGTTATAAGCCGTGCAGACGAGCGGATGGATGCGGATTGCTTCGCCTTCAATCAATTGCGGCTCAAAAGCCTGGATCGACAATCGGTGCAGAGTCGGCGCGCGATTGAGCAGCACCGGATGGCCTTTCGTGACTTCGTCGAGAATGTCCCAAACTTCCGGTGTCTGGCGCTCGATCATCTTTTTCGCGCTGCGCACGGTGTGCACATAACCGAGGTCTTTGAGCCGGCGGATAATGAATGGTTCGAAAAGGACCAACGCCATCTTCTTCGGCAGACCGCACTGATGAAGTTTCAGCTCGGGACCGATGACAATAACCGAACGACCCGAGTAATCGACGCGCTTTCCGAGCAAATTTTGACGGAAGCGTCCGCCTTTGCCTTTGAGCATGTCGCTGAGCGATTTGAGCGGTCGGTTGCCCGCGCCAGTAACTGCGCGGCCATGCCGGCCGTTGTCGAACAAGGCGTCAACGGCTTCCTGCAACATTCGCTTTTCGTTGCGAATAATGACGTCTGGCGTCTTGAGCAAAAGCAGATTTTTGAGCCGGTTATTGCGATTGATAACCCGACGATAAAGATCGTTCAGATCCGAAGTCGCAAAACGCCCGCCTTCTAGCGGAACGAGTGGACGCAAATCGGGCGGGATGACCGGCAACACATCGAGAACCATCCAATCAGGACGCGCATGTGAATTTTGAAATCCTTGAACGAGCTTGAGCCGCTTGGCCAGCTTCTTGCGAATCTGTTTGCTCTTCGTGGCGCCCATCGCTTTCTCGAGCTCCTTGTTGAGCTTGTTGAGATCGATCTCGGCGAGCAGCTTCTTCACGGCTTCGGCACCCATGCCGGCAACGAAATCATCGCCATATTGCTCCTGCGCCTCACGGTATTCGACTTCGTTCAGGAGTTGTGTTTTCTGCAACGGAGTCTTGCCCGGATCGATGACGATGTAGTCCTCGTAGTAAATCACGCGCTCCAGCTGTCGTGCGCTCATGTCGAGCATGAGTCCGAGTCGCGACGGCATGCATTTGTAGAACCAAATGTGCGAAACAGGCACCGCCAGTTCGATGTGGCCCATCCGTTCGCGCCGCACGCGCGCAAGCGTGACCTCGACGCCGCAGCGGTCACAAATCACGCCCTTATGCTTGATGCGCTTGTATTTTCCGCACGAGCATTCCCAATCGCGCGTCGGGCCGAAAATTCGTTCGCAGAAAAGGCCGCCCTTTTCCGGCTTGAAGGTGCGGTAATTGATTGTCTCCGGATTTTTGACCTCGCCCTTGCTCCACGACCGCATCGTGTCACTCGACGCGACACCGATCGCGACTTGATCAAAACCCACGGGGCGTTCTTCGCCCACTAACTCACGCCAGGAATGTTCGTTCATGATTATCTAGGAATTATCGATCTAAAAATTATGCGACGTTCTCAAGAAAACTGCTTGGCGCTTGGCCGCCGACTTTGACATCGAGACCGAGGCTCTGCATTTCTTTGATTAACACATTGAAAGATTCAGGTGTGCCCGCCTCAAGTGAGTTGTCGCCTTTGACGATCGACTCGTAGATGCGGGTCCGGCCTTGCACGTCATCGGACTTTACGGTGAGCAACTCCTGCAAGGTGTAGGCAGCTCCGTAGGCTTCCAATGCCCAGACCTCCATTTCGCCAAAGCGTTGTCCGCCGTATTGCGCCTTGCCACCGAGAGGCTGCTGCGTCACCAGCGAATAGGGTCCGACGGCTCGAGCGTGGATTTTGTCTGCCACCAAATGTCCAAGCTTCATCATGTAGATGTAGCCGACCACTACTTCCTGATCGAAAGGATCGCCCGTGCGGCCATCAAACAGCCGCGCCTTACCAGTTTCTTGCACCCAGGAGAAACCTTCCTTCACCTTCGCGTCCCGGAGATATTCGCGGATTTTCTTCTCTTCGATTCCATCGAAGACCGGGGTCGCGACTTTGAATCCGAGTGCCTTCGCAGCAACTCCCAGATGGGTTTCCAGAACCTGGCCGACATTCATGCGGCTCGGGACACCGAGCGGATTGAGCACAATCTCCACTGGCGTTCCATCCGCGAGGAAAGGCATGTCTTCTTCAGGAACGATGCGCGCAACGACGCCCTTGTTACCGTGGCGACCAGCCATCTTGTCACCCACGCTCAGCTTGCGTTTGCTCGCGATATAAACCTTGACCTGCTTGATGATTCCCGGATCGATATCATCGCCACTCTCCACCCGGTCCATGGCGCGTTCGCGCTCGAGCTCCAGCTCCGCGAACTTGTGTTCATACGAGCCGATGATCTCGCGGATTCTGTTGCGGATCGGACTCGGATCGATCTCGATGTGATCGTGAACGACCGCGAGTTTTCGCAACAATGTTTTGGTAATCTTGCGATTGGCCGGGATGATAATTTCACCGGTTTCGGCATTTACGACATCGAGGGGAATTTTCTCGCCCAAAAGGATATTTGAAAGTGAATCAGTCAACTGCTCGGTCAGATCCTCTCTCTTGCGCTTATGGTCTTCGCCGATCGATTTGATCTGCCGTTTCGTTTCTGTCGGCGTGAGCTTTTCTCGCGAAACTTCCCGTCGCGAAGAAACTTTTACATCCATTACGATCCCATACGTTCCGGATGGAACGGTGAGGGACGTGTCTTTCACGTCGGCGGCTTTTTCGCCAAAAATTGCCCGAAGCAGACGTTCCTCCGGTGCCAGTTCGGTCTCGCTCTTCGGCGTAATTTTGCCGACGAGAATGTCGCCCGGTTTCACTTCCGCGCCGACTCGCACCACCCCATCGGGCCCGAGATTGCGCAATGCTTCCTCGCTGACATTGGGAATGTCGCGCGTAATTTCTTCTGGTCCAAGTTTGGTGTCGCGCGCCCCGATCTCGAATTCATCGATGTGGATGGAAGTATAAATATCCTCCTTCACCACCTTCTCGGAGATCATGATCGCATCTTCGAAGTTATACCCGTTCCAGGGCATAAACGCGACGAGCACGTTTCGGCCAAGCGCGAGCTCGCCACGATCGGTGTTCGGACCGTCGGCGATGACCTGACCGCGTTTCACATGCTGGCCTTTCCGCACGATCGGCTTCTGGTTCACGCACGTGCCGGCATTTGAACGCATGAATTTGCGAAGTTCATAAACGTGAATCCCGGCTCCCGAGTCCGTTTTTAACTTTTTTTTGCTCTCAGGCAGATGCCCATCCTTCGTGACGACGATTTGGCCCGCCGTCACCGAAGCGACCCTGCCGCCATCGGTTGCGATAACGACGGCGTGCGAATCGCGCGCCACTTTCTCCTCCAAGCCAGTGCCCACCAGTGGCGCCTCGGAAACAATGAGCGGCACGCCTTGGCGCTGCATGTTGGAACCCATCAGCGCACGGTTCGCATCGTCATGCTCAAGGAATGGGATCAGGCCCGCTGCCACCGAGACAAGCTGTTTCGGCGACACGTCCATGTAATGCACCTTCGACGGATCGACTTCGAGGAAGTCGCCGCGATAGCGCACCGAAACTTTTTCCCCTGTGAAATGGCCTCGGCCGTCTATCGGAGCATTCGCCTGCGCGACCAAGAAATTTTCTTCGCGATCGCCGGTAAGATAATCGATTTGATCCGTCACGCGGCCTTTTTCCACTTTACGATAAGGCGTTTCGATAAACCCGAATTCGTTGATGCGCGCGAATGTGCTCATCGAGCTAATCAGGCCGATGTTTGGACCTTCTGGCGTCTCGATCGGACAAATACGTCCGTAGTGCGAGGGATGAACGTCACGCACTTCAAATCCGGCGCGCTCGCGACTCAGACCTCCCGGTCCGAGCGCTGACAAGCGCCGTTTATGCGTCAACTCTGCCAGCGGATTCGTTTGATCCATAAACTGCGAAAGCTGCGACCGGCCAAAGAAATCCCGGATAACCGCACTGAGCGCCTTCGGATTGATCAGTTTTTGCGGCGTCATCCCGTCCACGTTGATGTCGAACAGGGTCATGCGCTCTTTGACCAGGCGCTCGGTGCGAGCAAGACCAACACGGCACTGATTGGCCAGTAATTCGCCAACTGTGCGCACGCGTCGGCTCCCGAGATGATCGATATCGTCGAGCGTGCCTTCGCCCCGGCGCAAGTTGATCAAATACTTGATTGCCGCGATAAAATCTTTGTCGGTCAAAATACGCTCGGTAGAATCGACATTGATCCCAAGTTTTTGGTTGATTTTGTAGCGGCCGACGCGTCCAAGATCATATTTTTTGGAATCGAAAAAGAGCCGTTTAAGCAAGGCGCGAGCGTTCGCCACTGTCGGGGGATCGCCCGGGCGAAGACGGCGGTAAATATCTTTGAGCGCTTCCTCCTGGTCATGCGCCGGGTCTTTCCTGAGCGCCTTCACGACCGTGTCATCGTGCGAAATATCGATCACTTTCACTTCGCGAATCTTGAGAGCCATGATCTGGCGGATCGTCGCCAGAGTGAGCGGCTCGAACGCGCGCGCGACCGTAACCTCGCCGTCGCGGATTTCCGCAGTGAGGACTTTGGTGGCAAGCTCTTCTTCGTCAAGTTTGTCGCTTAGCTTGAGACTCTCGATATTATAAAAAAGTTTGATGACTTCTTCATCAGAGCCGTAGCCGAGGGCACGCAGGAAAGTCGTGGCGAGAAATTTGCGGCGACGCTTGCGTCGATCGAGATAAATGTAAAGAAGATCGGCAGTATCAAACTGGACCTCGATCCAGGAACCACGATCGGGAATGATCCGGAAGCTGTAGAGTACTTTGCCGTTCAGATGGATGGTCGATTCGAAAGCGATTCCCGGAGAGCGATGTAGCTGGCTGACCACGACGCGCTCGGCGCCATTGATCACGAAGGTGCCCTGCGGTGTCATGAGCGGGATTTCGCCCATGTAAACTTTCTCTTCCTTGATGCCTTTTTCCTCGCGCAGCTGGAACGTGACATGTAGCGGCGCGCTATAAGTCTGGCCTTCCCGTTGCGCCTCCAAAGCGGTCAACTTCGGCTCGCCAATTTCGTAGTGACTAAAATCGAGCACCGCCTTTTCATCGTAGCTCTCGATCGGGAAGACTTCTTTGAAGACGGCCTGTAACCCATGATTTTTCCGCTTGGAAAACGGGACATCCTTCTGGAGAAAATCGACGTATGAATTGAGCTGAACCTCGATCAGATTCGGTGGTTCGATGCTTTCCTTAATGCTTCCGAAGTAAATGCGTTCCGAATTTCGTTCCGACATAATCACTAGGCCAAGGGTTTAAAGCTCGCGGCGACCACGATAAATTGCGGTTGCCGCGGGCAAGATTTCAGGGGATCAGCACCGAGGGAGGGGCGCAAAAATGGCACCAAAACAGCGGACTGTCAAATTGACCTCACCGTTTTGCTGCCACTTCTGTGTTTTGCCGCCGAGCGCCGAGTTAAAAATAAAGTCTGCCTGCTTTTAACAAAAATTCATAGTAGGCGAAAACGGCCGCCGCGCAAGTCATTTATGCGACGGCGGCCGCCCAAAACTAGTCTATTTGATCTCGACCTTCGCACCAGCCGCCTCGATCTTTTTCTTGATCTCCTCGGCCTCCTGCTTGGTCACGCCTTCCTTGATTGTTTTGGGAGCTCCTTCAACCAGCGCCTTGGCTTCCGCCAATCCCAGCCCGGGCACAGCGCCGCGAACTTCCTTGATTACGCCGATCTTATTCGCGCCCATTTCTTGCAAGACCACATCGAACGTGGCCTTTTCTTCAGCTGGAGCCGCTGCTGCGCCTCCAGCGGCACCTGCCGCGGGCCCAGCCGCTACCGCCACTGGAGCGGCCGCACTCACGCCCCATTTTTCTTCCAGCTGCTTTACCAAACCGGCTATGTCCAGCACGGACAGCTCACTGAGTTGCTCCACCAATTTATTTGTATCTGCCATTTTGTTTCCTCCAATTGCCGCCTCCGAAAGCCTTCGGAAAATTAAGGCCGATAGCTATCGGCCCGGACAGTTTTATTTCACTTCCCGTCCCGCCATCGCGGGAGGAAATTCGTCACCTCGCCGCTTCTGCGGACGCGCCCTCCTTTTCTGCTTTCGCTTTCAACACCCGCGCGAGCGCCGAGCCAGGCTCGTTCAATAAACGAACCAGACGCGTAGCCGGAGACAAGAGCAGCCCCAGGAACTGCGCGTGCAAAATTTCGCGCGGCGGCAGGTCCGCCAGGGTCTCCAATTCTGCCGTGGAAAGAATGGCCCGATTGACAAAGCCAACCTTGAGCGCAGCGATTTTAAATTCGGTCGCAAACGTCTTGAAAATTTTGGCGACGGGCGCGACATCTTTTTCGCCCGTAACGATGGCCGTTTGGCCGATTAGCCTGTCGCCCACATCCGGAAAACCCGAGTTTGTCATGGCGCGCTTGAGGAAATTATTTTTCACCACGTGCACTTCCGCGCCCACTGGGGCGAGCCGAGTACGCAGCTCGCCAAAATCGCCAACTCTCATCCGCTGGTAATCGGCCACAAGTACAAAGGGCGAGTGTTTCAATTTCTCGGAAAGATCTGAAACGATGCTGGCTTTTTCGGGTCGCATATTATTGATCTAATATTGTCGATCTAACGCTCAGACACTCAAATACGGCGCTGGATCAACATGGACTCCCGGCGACATCGTCGCACTGATAGTCACGCCTTCAACGTAACGCCCTTTCGCGGTTGGTGGTCGCGCCCGGACAACTGCCTCGATCACTGCATTTCCATTTTCCACGAGCGCTTTTTCCTCAAACGAAAACTTTCCAACTGGCACCGCGACATTGCCGTTCTTGTCGAGCTTGAATTCTACCCGACCGGCCTTCACTTCCTGCACCGCCTTTGCCGTGTCGTCGGTAACTGTCCCCGCCTTGGGATTTGGCATTAATCCGCGCGGTCCGAGCACCTTCCCGAGTTTCCGAACCTCCGCCATCGCCGCGGGCGTGGCGATGGCGACGTCAAAATCCTGAAAACCTTCCTGACATTTCTGAATCATGTCTTTCATCCCGACAAATTCGGCGCCTGCACCCTCGGCTGCTTTAGCTGCCTGGCCCTCCGCGAAAACGAGCACGCGCACCAGTTTGCCGCTGCCGTTCGGAAGCGGGCAGGTTCCGCGCACCATTTGATCCGACTGCTTTGGATCAACACCAAGCCGGAAAGAAACTGTCACGGTCTGATCAAACTTCGTCGGCGAAAACTTCTTCAACGTCGCGACGGCTTCGGTAAGATTGTAAACCTTTGTCCGGTCCACTTGCTCGGCGGCCGCGCGATAACGTTTGCTTCGATTTCTTTGCATGTCCGTATGCAGTTCAAACGCCCGGTTCTTTGCTAAAAGTGACGGGGCTCCTGCTTAAAAGTTAAGCCGCTCAACCAGCGACGGGACGTCCAAACTAGCGGGCTATCTTTGCCTTGTCAAAGTGAACTTCTGTCCGAAAAACCCATAGGGGCGCGCTAATCGACCGGGGCCGCGACGTCTGTTGCCTCAGTTGATTTGGCTGCCGCTTGCATGGCCGGTGGTCCGTTCCTGATGATTTTTCCCTCTTTCATCACGAGCGAGATATGCTCCGTCGCGGCAATGTCTGCAGTCGGATCCCCATGCATCGCAATGATGTCGGCTAGCTTGCCTCTTTCCAACGTGCCAATTTTTTGGCCAATGCCCAACAGTTCTGCATCGTTTGAAGTCGCGGATTTCAGTGCATCGATCGGCGCCAGGCCGAGTCTGGTCATCAGTGCAAATTCCTTTGCGTTTTGGCCATGCGGGAAAACAGCTGCATCAGTGCCAAACGAAATTTTGACGCCCATTTTCACGGCGTTGCGAAACATTTCCGATCGTGCCGCAGCGGCTGCCCGCGCTTTTTCCTGCAAAGCTGGCGGGTAATTTGCAATCTTGCTCATGATCCATTCCGTCGCCATCAGCGTCGGCGTCAGAAACGTGCCTTTCTTTTTCATCAACGTCAGCGTCTCCGGTTTCAGAAATGAGCCGTGCTCAATCGAATCTACGCCGGCTTCGACTGCCTCGCGGCCGGCCTGATCACCGTGACAATGCACCGCAACTTTTTTCCGCAACCGATGCGATTCATCGACCAGCGCAGCCATCTCCGCTGGCGTGAATTGCGGAGTATCTACTTCATCCGCCAACGAAAGAACGCCGCCGGAAACGGCAGCTTTGATTATATCTGCGCCGTTTTTGACTTCGAACCGGACCGCCTTGCGAACGTCATCCGGCCCGTTGGCGATCCCATCAGTGTAATCCGGTTCGCGGCCAAAAAGGAAATCACGAAACCCGCTCGTCGGATCGAAGTGACCGCCAGTGGCACCGATTCCTTTGGTCGCGACTAGCATGCGCGGGCCGACGATCACCCCTTTGTTGATCGAATTGCGCAGCGCGATATCGACAAATTCCCGGCTGGCAACGAAACGGCTGCCCAAGTCACGCACGGTCGTAAAACCGGCCTCGACTGTCGCGCGTGCGAACGTCACGGCTTTGATCGCTTGCTCCGAAACATTGAGATCAAGCTCGTCCAGCCGTCGCTGATTGTAATTACCTGAATAATCCAGAGTCAGGTGCGTATGCGCATCCATGAATCCGGGCGATAACGTGGCATCGCCGAGATCGATCACCTGTGCGCCAGCGGGAACAGGCAAATTGCTGCCCGCATCGACAATCTTATCGCCCTGCACAATGATGACTCCGTCCGTGATGAGCGCTTTCGATTTGCCGTCGAACAGGCGCGCGGCTTTCAACGCGATGACTGGCGGGTCATCGTTACCAGCAAGCCCGCCCGGATAGGCAATCAGAATGCACAGCACTGCTATGGGTTCCGCAGTTTACCCATGCTTTCCGCAAGCCCCTGTCGCGCCGCGGCGAGGCCGGGATTGATTGCGAGCGCCTGCCTGAAGGCAGCAATAGCGCGCTCGTGCTGACTGAATAACGCGAGGTACCGGCCACGATTGATAAGCATGCTTGTATAGAGCGGCAAAACCTTGAGGTTTACTACGTCATCCTTCTCAAACCGCAGAGTCCCGTCGGCCAGACCGCGGGTCTGCAGATGTACGTCGCGCGAATCGTGAAAGTTCCGGTCGCGCGCAAGACGGAAAACAAGTCCCTGCGGAACAAGTTGATAGTTTTGGCTGAGCCCCTTAATCAGCTCGCTGTCACGTTTGTCGGCGAAAAGCAAATCGCTCGTTATGTAAACCGGCGCGATCCGGTTCTCGTTCGTCACCATCGACTGAATCATCTCCTCGAATGCCGCCGTGATCATTTGAGTAAGCGCCTGGCTGTTGGCAAAAGCTCCAGGATCGTGTTCCCACTTCTTGAGATCTGCGACGAAGGCGTCAATCTTATCGCGCGACCGCTCAATCAAACCAGGATAAGCGTGTTTCAGGTAATCGAAATACCACGAACGGCGTAGCAAATTAATGTCCACAATCTTCACATCGCGCCGGCGCTGTTCTATTTCCTGCGCATATAGCATCGGCGACGCCACCTGCCAGTCGAGCGTAAGTAAGAGGCCGTTAGGCTCGATCGCGCTAAGGAGATTTTCAACGTAATCGTGCGCGACGAAGTAATGCCTGCGATTATTGAACGGCCAATTGGCGGTGAAAGCTATTGTGCACGTGAGCAGTACTGCAATTGCAGCGACGAGGTACGGCCTCCCAACGGGCATGGACTGGAAGACGGCGAGTTGGATCAACCAACGGATGCCAAATCCAGCGGCAATCGCGATCGAAATAAATGTAGGCAGATAGTACGCATCCTTGTCCTCCGCGATGTAGTAGCTGAGCGCGTAAGCCAAATCGGCAGTGACGATAAACAAGAGAAACCAAAAAGTTGTGCGGTCCCGCTTGAAAGCGCTGCCAAAACCGGCGAAGGCTAAGGCAAGCGGCAAGGGAAACCAGAACACGCCGAATTCGCGCAAGGCCATCCTGCCGAATTCCACAGACTGCTGGGCCATTACCTTCGGCGTAAAGGAGAAGAACACCTGGTACTGCCGGCCGGTGACGTGCCACCATATTTCTTCCAGCGAGCGCGGATTGCCCCAGTTAATCACAGGCGTGCGCGAGGCTGCCAGTGGCAAGTAGGTATAGACAGCCAGCAGAGCGCCAACCGAAATCAGTGCAGCATATATTAGTCGTCTGCCCCTGAAGAACCTCGGGCCCTCGGTCCTGTAAACGATGACAGCCACAGCTGGAAGTATGAGCGCCACGGTGACGTGATGGACGCCTAGCGCGAGCCCGAATACAAGCGCAGCGGCATAAAGAAAATTGTCGTGGACCGTCACCGCCAGGGTGTTCTTGCCGGCCTCCACGGCCGTGCCGATACGCCTTCTGTCTGCCATGATGCACCGCCGCCACCGAAGCATCAGAAAGAAGATAACGAGGATGAGCAGCGTGTTGAGAGTATAAACCTCGGCGATGGTCGCGTAGGACCAAAGCGTCCGGGAGAACGCCATGAGCAGGCCCGCGCCAAGAGCAGGCGCAAGCACCAAAAGGCGGCCGGTGGCTGAATCCTCATCGTTTGCCCCCACTGTAGTGTATGGCGCGGCCTTCTTCCTCTGCTGCGCGCCCTTCTTTTTTCGCTTGGACGCGGCGAGATAGGAAGCGGCAATCATTAACTCTGCCACGACAAGAGTGAGCATCGCGGACGCGAGCGCCGCAAAAAACGCGGAGGCAAAATTGATGCGTACCGCGACGTTTCCGAAGGGCACGAGCGACGCGAGAAGCGCAAGAATGACCCACAGGGGAAAACCGGGTGGGTGCGCAACTCCCAAGCCATGAGCGACCACAATCAACTCCCCGCTGTCCGTCAAAGTAACCGTTGGAGCGAGCGTCCAACTGTAAAGAATGCTTCGACCGCGCTTCGGAAACAGAATCGGTCACGCTCCGGCCACTCATTGCTTTGGCAGGTTGCCGGTTCTTTGAAAGCCCGCGAGCCATGGCGCTATCGTCTCGCAAACTCGTATGGCCTAGTCACGGCGATCATCCAGAAAGGGGCGCTGTTTTTAAAACGATTATTTGATCGGGTGCAACCGCGCGGATCGACGGAAGTAACAGAATCGCAGCGAAGCTGAGAAGAGACCAGCGCGTCGAGATTCGCATCCGCCTCGTTTAGAAACTATTGCAGGCGCAGGCAAGAAAGAACGTTCTTGTTTCGGCAAAGCGCTTCGTTTCCAATTCGCAGGAAATGAAAACTCCACCGCTTGGCTGCGCTGTGCTCTTGGCTGTCGTTATCGTCTTCACCGCGCTCGCGGCTTTTACGCAGACACCGCCGCCCGCGGCATCGCCTTCTCCGAAAGAATCTCCGCCCGCGACTGCCGATTACGATCTTCGCTGGGGCGTAAAGATTCCGATGCGAGACAAGGTCGAACTGAACGCAACACTGTATTTGCCGAGAACAAAAGATGGGACGTCCTCAAAGACGCCGATGATTTTCACTCTGACGCCTTACATCTCCGATACGTATCATCCCCGCGCCGCATACTTCGCATCGCACGGTTACGCATTTGCGCTTGTCGATGTTCGTGGCCGCGGAAATTCCGGTGGCGAGTTTGAGCCATTCGCAAATGAAGCCAGCGATGGACACGACGTCATGGAATGGCTGGCGCAACAGCCATTCTGCGACGGCAAGGTCGCGATGTGGGGCGGATCGTACGCGGGATTTGATCAATGGGCGACCGCCAAAGAACTGCCCCCGCATCTTGCGACGATCGTGCCGGTTGCTGCAGCGCATCCCCCGCTCGATTATCCCTCTCTCGACAACGTCGGCGAAGCTTACGATGTGCAATGGTTCACGCTCACCAGTGGGCGCGCAGCCCAAAACAATCTTTTTGGTGACCAAAAGTTTTGGCGCACGAAATATTTGGACGCGTATAAGAAACATATTCCATTTAAGTCCCTGGATTCTTTCGTCGGAAATCCCTCCGCAAATTTCCAGCGTATCCTCAAACATCCGACCGCCGACGCGTATTACGACGCGATGGCGCCGACGACCGAACAATACAAGAAGATCACTTTGCCGATTCTGACGGTTACGGGCCAGTATGATGGCGATGAGCTCGGCGCGCTTACGTTTTACCGCGATCATATCGCGAATGCTCCGCCCGAGGCCCGCGCAAAACATTTTCTCATAATCGGCCCATGGGACCACGCGGGCACGCGGACGCCCACAGATGAGGTCGCTGGCGTCAAGTTCGGGCCTGCCGCGATCGTCGATCTTAACGATCTGCATCGACAATGGTACGATTGGACGATGAAGAACGGCGCCAAGCCGGAGTTTCTCAAAAACCAAGTCGCCTATTACTTGATCGCTGCAGGAAACACCGGCGCGAATGGCGAATGGAAATACGCCGACAGCTTCGAAACTTTAACGGCAAATCCGCGAACTTTCTATCTCGATTCCAAAATCGGAGACGCCAACGGCGTGTTTCGTTCCGGCGCGCTCACAGAAAATCAGCCAAAGGAAGGCACCGACAAATTTACGTACGATCCACTCGATACAAAGCGTGGCGAGAATATCGAAGGAGTCGATCCGAAAGAGAAGACAGCGGGCCTGGATCAAAGTTACGCTTTGAGCATCGGCAACGACGGCTTGGTTTATCACACTGCTCCATTTCCTAACGAAACGCCGCTGATCGGTTGCCCGGCGGTCACGCTTTGGGTTTCCATTGACACGCCCGACACCGATCTCT
>VBQB01000066.1 GCA_005887855.1 Verrucomicrobiota bacterium
ATGTCGGATCGGTGCATGTTGCCCTTACGGTAGATAATCTTGACGCTGTGCTGAGCACGATTGCGTCATCCGGTTGGAAAGCCGCTGGCAAGCCTCAGACCCTCAAATCGGGTCCCAATGCCCGAAAACGCGTCATCTACGTTCGCGATCCCGACGGAACAACAATCGAATTCATGCAGCCACCGCCTCAAAGCAGTTGATGGTTGATAGTTGAGCGTCGAGAGCCTGACATATGCAGCTGACTTCTGAATTCGGGGTTGGCCGTTGAGCGTTGAACGTTTGCTGCGATTTATGTCCATGACCTTTTCCACCGACGAAGATTTCGCACGAAAAGTCGACGCAGAAGATCCGCTGCGCCATTTCCGCGAAAAATTTCATCTCCCGTTGCGCGCGGACAGCAAGCCTTTCATCTATTTCGCTGGAAATTCGCTCGGCCTAATGCCGAAAGCGGCGAGACAAATCGTCGAACGGGAGCTGGATGATTGGGCGAAGCGTGGGGTCGATGCCCATCACGCGGCCGGGACGCCATGGTACTCGTATCACGAGATGCTGCGCGAACCGACGGCGCGGCTCGTCGGCGCGCAACCGAACGAAGTCATCTGCATGAACAGCCTCACAGTGAACCTTCACCTGATGATGGCAACGTTCTACCGGCCGACAAAGTCCCGCTTCAAGATCTTGATGGAAGAGCCGGCCTTCCCTTCCGACACGTACGCGATCAAATCGCAGATTGTTCATCACGGATTGGATCCGAAAGAGGTGCTCATTCTCGCGCGACCGCGCAAAGGCGAGTTCACGATCCGACAAGAGGACATCGAGCCTGCACTCGATAAGCACGGCGAGCAAATCGCGGTAGTGATGATGGGTGGGCTGAACTTTTTCACGGGTCAGCTTTTTGACATCGAGAAAATCACAGCGTTGGCGCAAAAGCGTGGATGCACAGTCGGTTTCGATCTCGCGCACGCGATCGGCAACGTGCCGCTGGCGCTGCATGACTGGAACGTCGATTTCGCCGTCTGGTGTTCATATAAATATCTCAACGCCGGTCCGGGAGCAGTCGCCGGCGCTTTCGTGCACGAACGGCACGCGACCAACCGCGATCTCCCGCGCCTCGCCGGTTGGTTTGGGAACGATCCGAACACGCGTTTCCGCTTGCATCTCGAGCCGGAGTTCATTCCGGTTCGGTCGGCTGACGGTTGGCAGATCAGTAACCCGCCGATCTTCTCGATGGCGCCGCTGCGCGCGTCGCTTGCGATCTTCGATGAAGCGGGCAGAATGGAACCGCTCCGGGCAAAATCGATCAAGTTAACTGGATATCTCCAATTCCTGCTGTCCGAGCCGGGCGGGCAATTGAAAAGCCAATACGCAGTTATTACACCGCGCGAGACAGGAGAGCGAGGGTGCCAATTGTCGATCCTAGCGCACAAACACCCGAAAGAATTGTTCGGCAAACTCGAAGCCGCCGGCGTGAAGTGCGACTTTCGCGAGCCGAACGTCATCCGCGTCGCACCCACCCCGCTCTACAACACCTTTCACGAAGTTTGGCTCTTCGCGCAGATTCTGGCTGAGCATCAATGACCGAGTTACCATCGGATGCCGTGAGTGAAACGAATTTCAGGTTTGGAGGAATCACCTTTGGTTGCCCGGCCAACAAAGGGAATGTTTGAATGACTCGCAGCCTTATCTTCCAAATGCGAACGCGTATCAGTCCGTGACATCTTGGGTCAATCTTAAGCACGCGTGTCACTGACGCCGCTCGATGCCTTGCCAAGCGCAGATCAACGATAAGTTCGGCTCTGTTTCTATTGCGTCCAAAAACGAGCGGACGTGACTGCGCAATGCTTTGGATAGGATTTTTTCAACCTCTTTGGCGTCGTCCTCCCTATCTTGAGCCGCCTCAAAGGCTTGGATTAGGGATGTAGCCGTGCGAATCCCATACAAGCGGAGCAGATCTTTCCGCTTTCCGCCTTTTCTATCGCCTTCCTGATCGGGACCAAGGTGGGTGAAGAGTATCGCTTGATCGACCCAATCGATAATTCGGTCTGGAGGAAAGCGCGTCCTGAGCATCAAGTCAACGATTTCGGCGTTCGCCATGTTCGGGATATTTTCGATGCCCTCTTCCTTCAGCCGCGCTTCATGCCATACGGTCAACCCATCTAGGTCGCTCACTTGTAGTCCACTTTCCATGCTCGGCGATACCTCCTTGGAGAGCCTTAATTTTCGCATCACTACTTTGCAGGCTCCCTGAATGAATTGCCATGCGATGCTGGGAAAAACGCCGATGACAAACCCCACAACTAGCAAGGACGCGTCGTCCACATTCACGTCGTCCACATCCACCTTCTTGATGGCGGCGATTGCCATGATGGCAATCCAGGTGCCAATAACTGCGAGGACGATCCGCAACGACGCCGCAAGATAGGCACTCTTCCGAAGATCCCCTCTCACATAGCGGCGAAACAGCATTTGCAAGGAGAAGAAATAAGCACCGAGGAACGCGTAGATAATCGGATCTGCGTTGACCCCAAAGGCCACGCTCCAAAACGCGGGGCCCTCGACGTCCTCAAAGCCGGTCGGCGGTAGGGCCATCAGCCAACCAATAGCGATAAGAACGGTAGCAAGCACAACGGGAATCGCCGTCTCCGCAGTAAAAACAGGCAGACTGCCTGAAGAACCTGCAGCCCATAGTGGTTTGCCGCCCCATTTGGATATGGCTGGTGCAGCCAGAATGGTGAGCGGATCATCCGCATCCACGATCGCCTCCCGCAGTGTCGCGGGCACTGGACCGTAGAGGGCTTCAAATTTCCGAACGTAGTTACGCAGGCGAACTTTGCGCTCTATCTTTGCCGAAAAGCCGTGCAATCCGGGGCGGTCTTGTTCTTGTAATAGACCCAAGCGGCCTAAATTGACAAAATAATCATTCAAGAGGCTGATCTTCCTTGCCGCGATAAAGAGGTAATAAAGCAACGCGGGGAAAAGGCAGACAGCGACTAGGAAGACTGATCTCACAACGGTGATTTGGTAGACCCGCGGGAACAAAACACTCGTTCCGATAGCCAAGAGAAGAAGTGGAAGAATGACGAAGACAACTGCCGTGCCAGAAGCTGTCTTATGGACGGTCGCGTCAGGCGGAGGTTGCGTGCTACGGGTAAGGTCCTCTTTCATAACCGGCCAATGCTGAACGCGCGGTTCCTATCCTCCTAAATTGCGAATACAATTACAATATATTTAGTCCGGCCAACATTTAGTCCTAAATGTAAAAAGGTTTACTATAGGGTCTGAATGTGACCGAATTCGTTCTTATCGGCAGTCCGAAAGCATTCGCAAGTAAACGGCCTGCGTTTGAGATATCCATGGTATCCGCGTAATCCGCGGTTAGGCGTTTCAATCAATGGCAGCAAAATTCATTCTTATCGGAAGCGGCCAGCAGCCAGGAAAGATTTCGCAGCCGAGAAGGCGCGCCGCAAGGCAGGGTCAGGATCCTGATAGCTTCTGAATGGCTTTTGACAGTTCCTGTGTG
>VBQB01000067.1 GCA_005887855.1 Verrucomicrobiota bacterium
AGGCTACAAGGCGGAACGAGGCACACCTTATCACGGTTACTACTTCAAGGTGCTAAAGGGGCAAGGACCGGCGGCGCCTATGGGAGAGATGGATTTTATGGTTGGCGGTGCCATGATCGGTGGTTTCGCCCTGGCTGCAGCGCCCGCTGAGTATCGAGTGACCGGAGTGCAGACTTTTATCGTCGGTCCCGACGGGGTCGTCTACGAAAAGAATCTGGGGCCCGATACGCTGAAGACGTTTCAGAGCATGGATCGGTACAACCCGGACAAGACCTGGAAAGTAACTGAAGATGATGTGGAAGACGACTCACAGGAAGGTCAGTAACTCGAATCAGAAGAGCAACAGCCTAACAACTGACCAGTGGACTTAGCCGCGCTGAACTGAGTCTTTGTTCTTGCAATTGATGTTGGGTCCCAACCGTCGTCCGAGTTTCGGTTAATTGCGGTGGTTGGTTGCGTCCTTTCTGGCTGACGCATCCCATGGTCACGCTTTGTTTCGCCGACGCGCTTCCGCTCTGCGTTTCTTCGGGCTCGATCAGAATGACGCAGGCGCGCTGGCCTCAGCCTTCACCGAGATTCAGAAAGCTGCTCGACGACTCAAGTGGTCCCGCGCGTCTCTGAAATGTTTGGACGACGGTTTGCCGATCTTCTCCTGTTCTGCGTCACGTCAACAGAATTGGTCATCCTCTTTTTACTGACACCCACCTTCACGATCACAGACTGGATTTACGTCCTGCAGCATTTGATCGTTCTAGGGATCGCGCTCACGCGGCGCCGACCGAAGGTGTGGGATTATACCATAGTTTCCAGCATAGCGGTCGGGATCGCTTATGCTTATCCCTATGCCCAAGTCATCTATCTACGCTGGTCGCCCGGGCATGGGGCGTGGCCCGCAGCGGGGCTGGTCCTGGTAACGCTCGCGGCTGGTCTTAGTCTTGTTACGCTTCTTACTTTAGGGAGATTGTTTGGGGTCCGTCCGGCTTTGAGAGGTCTGGCGACCAGTGGACCTTACAGATTCGTCCGCCACCCGATGTATCTCTCGTACGTGCTTGCAGACATCGGGTACAACCTACAGGAATGGAATTCTGTCACGCTCCTCCTGGTGTTAGTCGGTTGGGCGTCTCTGGTCTACCGCATCCACGCCGAGGAGCGATTACTCTCTCAACATGCCGAGTGGCCAGCCTATGCCGCGTTGGTCCGTTACCGCCTTTTGCCCGGTCTTTGGTGAAAACGTCGCTGGCATGCCTGCTGGTCTAGCGTATAGGACCATCTTCCTGCTAACGATCGCCACGGAAGACCGACTCGGTGCGGAAACTTTGGGGGACTAGGCCGGTCGTTCGGAACATCCCGTTCAAAACAAGGAACGAGCCACTACGTTTTTTTGCTAACGCAAAGGAAAAGAGTTCTGCGGATGTCAATCCAAGGAATCTGAGCCGGGCTATTGTTTCCGTAGGTAACGATGACTTTGCGCTGGCATCGCGCGCTATGTCTGGGCCGCGCCCTGCACTGCGATTGGTCTGTGTTTCGTGGCGCCAGCATTTCTGTTCGGTGCCACCGCCCGGGTGGTTGACGGTGCTATTGAAGTCGCACTTTCCGCGTTCAAATCGTCCAACTTTCCCCTTGGAGCGCTGCCCTTCAACGCGATCACGTTCGGTCACGTCGTAATCGCAACCAGTCAAACAGAACTCGACCGTCTGCGAGGACATGAGCAGGCCCACGTCAGGCAATACGAAAGATGGGGAGTATTCTTCTTCGCGGCATATCCCGCTGCGAGCCTTTGGCAGTTGCTGAGGTGTCGCCGTCCGTACATAGACAACTGGTTCGAAGTGCAGGCGCGTGAAGGGAGATCCAATGAACCACGAGAAGCCTAACCCTTCAGTCGAGCGGACATCCGAAACGCATCCGAGACGCTCACGTTACGTTAAACAGCATCCGCAGGTGGCGCTCCCAATCCGAATTTCGTATCAGCGATCCCGCCACTGTTCAACGTGAAGTTAAAACCATCACTCACTTGGCTCGTTTTGTTTGTGCCGATCGCGATTGTATTGCGATTCCTGCCGGGTGCGGAGAATCCCACGGCGCTTTTCATTTGCTCGGCCATCGGCATTATCCCGCTGGCGGGATGGATGGGGCGCGCGACGGAGGCGTTGGCCGCGCGAATGGGCGAAGGAGCCGGCGGATTATTGAATGCCACGTTCGGGAACGCGGCGGAACTGATCATTGCCGTGATTGCGCTCTCGAAAGGTCTAAGCAGCGTGGTCAAAGCGTCGATTGCCGGCTCGATTATCGGCAACATCCTACTCGTGTTCGGGCTGTCGATCTTGTGCGGCGGGACTAAGTACAGCGAACAGCGGTTTAATCGGACTGGCGCGCGCACGTCGGCAATCTCCCTATCCCTGGCGGCGATCGCGTTGATCATTCCGACGGTGTTTCATATGGCCGCAGACCTCAGCCCAAGTGGCTGGAATCCAATAATGGAGCAGCGGCTTTCCCTGGCGATCGCCCTGGTGCTTTTTCTCACCTACTTCTGCGTGCTCAGTTTCTCGCTCAAGACGCACCGACATTTCTTTCAAGGCACCGAAGGCGAACCGGAGGAAAAAAGCGAGTATTGGTCCCGCGGCAAAGCGATCATAGTCCTGCTCACGGCCACTGGATTCGTGGCGCTGCTTGCCGAATTTTTGGTCGGCACAATCGAGAGCGTGCGCGCGACGTTCGGCCTCACCGAGACTTTCGTCGGCATTATCGTCGTCGCGATTATCGGCAACGCGGCCGAGCACTCGAGCGCCATTCTCATGGCGTTGAAAAACAAAATGGATCTGACCGTTGGGATCGCGATTGGATCGAGCTTGCAGATCGCGCTCTTTGTCGCGCCGCTGCTGCTATTCGTCTCTTATTTCTTTGGTGAGCCGATGGACCTCGAATTTTCGCGGCCGGAAGTCTTCGCCGTGGTCGCTTCGGTTTACATCCTGTTTCAAATCAGCGGCGACGGCGAAACCAACTGGATCGAAGGCGTCCAGCTTCTCTCCGTTTACGTGATCCTCGGCATTTTGTTTTTTTATCTGCCGGAAGCTGTCGCCCACTAATGGCTTAACCCAAAGGAATGCTTGTGCTCTCAGTGGGATGCGCCGGGGGGTGCGACCTAGCGGACGGTGGTGAGTCGAATCAACGGGTGAATTTCATTTTCTGCATTTCCTGCCAATATTTAGGCCGATTAACTCCGTAACCTGTCTGCCAATACTTCTGCCTTCTCAATCTTCGGCGTGGCGCTGTTCCCCTTTGCCGTTATCCGAATACTCCTCATGCCCGCGGTCTGAAAACCTCTCCTTCCGCAAACTCCAAAACCGAATTCATCAACCGACGCGCAGAACCCAATGTGTGAGTTTACCCATAGTTTAACGGCAGCGAATTTGGTTAAAACTTGCCGAATGGCGCGTCTATGACTAAGGACTTCGACCTGGTAGTGATCGGCGGCGGACCGGCTGGCATCTCCGGAGCTAACACGGCCGCAATTTTCGGGAAGCGGGTCGCGCTTGTAGAAAAACTTGGCAAGGTTGGCGGCGCGGGTATCAACACCGGTACGATTCCGAGCAAAACGCTGCGCGAAACGGCGCTCGCGCTTTCGGGTTGGCGTTCGCGCAAACTCTTCGGCGTTGATCTCTCTCTCCGGCGCGAGGCGACGGTTGAAGACTTCATGCGTCACAAGGAACACGTCGTCGCGCACGACCGGAAACGCAGGGAGGAGCAACTGCGCACTTACAAGATCGAGACGTTTCACGGCGTGGCCAGCTTTATCGGTCCCAACACCGTGCGCGTCGCTCCTGATACTTTGCTGCGCGGCGAGAAAATTCTTATCGCCACCGGGTCATCGCCGGTGCGTCCCCCGGAGTTCCCATTCGAGCATCCGCGCGTGCATGACTCGGACGAAATTCTTGAGATCGGCACGCTTCCGAAAACACTCGCTGTCGTCGGCGCGGGGGTAATCGGCGCTGAATATGCCTGCACGTTTGCCGCGCTTGGCGTCGAGGTGCATCTCATTGACGGGCGTGACTCGCTGCTCTCATTCCTCGATCGCGAAATCTCGCAGTCGATCGAACAAGCAATGACTGCGAACGGAGTGCATTTTATCTGGAAAGAAAAAGTGGTGCGGTGCGATGCGCCGGCGAAGGGGAAAATAACGCTCACGCTCACTTCCGGCGCGACCATCGCAGTGGACGACGTGCTCGTTGCTGCCGGACGCCAGAGCAATACGGCGGATCTGAATCTCACCGCGGCAGGTCTCACGCCGGGTAAACGCGGTTTGGTCAAAGTGAATGCGCATTGTCGCACGGAGGTTCCGCATATTTTCGCGGCGGGTGATGTTGTTGGTGCACCGGCGCTCGCCGCGACGAGCATGGAACAGGCGCGCCTCGCGATATGCGTCGCGTTCGAGTTTGACTACAAAGACGTGGTCGCACCGATTCTGCCGACCGGCATTTACACGATTCCGGAGGCGAGCATGGCTGGTGAAACCGAAGAGTCGTTGAAGACGAACGGCATCGGCTACGTCGTCGGTCGGGCGCGTTATGCCGATAATGCGCGCGGCCAGATCATTGGCGATGAAAGCGGTCTATTGAAACTGATCTTTCGGCAGGACGACATGCGATTGCTCGGCGTCCACGTCGTTGGCGATATAAGTACGCGACTTATGCGGCGATGCTGAAACGCGACGGGCTGGTCGTGGACGACAGCGGACAGTGGCCAACGCGGACTCTTTCGTGATGAACGAACTTTCACAGCCAACCGCGAGCCGACTTCGGCAGCGGTTATCCTCACCGATCGGCTTGGAACCTCGATTATGAATGTGCTGGTGATTGATATCGGTGGGACCAACGTAAAGATCCTGGCCACCGGGCAGCAGGAACCCATAAAATTCCCCTCCGGGCCCGCCATGACTGCCAAGGCGATGGTTGCGGGGGTCAAGAAGCGCACGCGGGATTGGAAATATGATGTGATATCCATGGGCTATCCGGGGCCGGTTCTTCGTGGCTGTCCAAAGGCAGAACCGCGAAACCTTGCTCCGGGTTGGGTTGGGTTCGATTTTGAAGCCGCTTTCGAGTGCCCGGTGAAAATTATAAACGATGCCGCTATGCAAGCGCTCGGAAGTTACAACGGAGGAACAATGCTGTTTCTTGGGCTAGGCACCGGTCTGGGTTCTGCCCTGATCGTCGATGGCTCCGTCCATGCAATGGAATTGGCTCACCTTCCCTACAAAAGAGGAAGCTACGAGGACTACGTCGGCATTCGCGGACTGGAGAAACATGGCAAAAAGAAATGGAGGCGTCTGGTCGCCGATGTGGTCGAGATCTTGGTGGATGCGCTTCGTCCAGAAGAGGTGGTCCTAGGTGGGGGCAACGTGAAGAAGCTTAAGGAGCTGCCTTTACATTGCCGCGCAGGCGAAAACGCCGACGCATTCCGGGGAGGGTTTCGCCTTTGGGAAAAGCGCGTCGCCAGCGGACACCTGCCGATTCGGATCGCATGAGCATGCCTGTCGAAAAAGAGCGCATCAACGCTGAAGCCGCTCGCACCGCCGACTGGAAACGATGGGGCCCTTATTTGTCGGAGCGGCAATGGGCGACCGTTCGAGAGGACTATTCGGAGACGGGAGATTCCTGGGGCTACTTCCCCCACGACCACGCACGCAGCCGGGCTTATCGCTGGGGCGAAGATGGCTTGCTCGGCATCACTGATCGCGGATGCAGACTCTGCTTCGCATTGGCACTGTGGAATGAAAAGGATCCGATACTTAAAGAGCGGCTGTTCGGCCTAACAAATCCCCAGGGGAATCACGGCGAAGATGTGAAGGAGCAATACTTTTACCTCGACGCTACTCCAACATACTCATACGCGAAGGCGCTGTACAAGTATCCGCAAGCTGCATTTCCTTATGTCTGGTTAGAGGAGGAGAACCGGCGGCGCGGCAAACGCGACTCGGAGTTTGAGCTGGTCGATACCGGCGTCTTTAACGAGAACCGCTACTTCGACGTCTTCGCCGAATACGCGAAAGCATCGCCTAACGACATTCTTATTCGAATCACTGTGGCCAATCGCGGGCCGGAAGCAGCGACGCTGCACTTGCTGCCTACCACCTGGTTTCGCAACCAGTGGTCCTGGGGACGCACGGACGAAAGCGTAACTACGAAACCGTCTATTACACAGGACGGAAATCGCCTTTTGCTCAATCACCCGATGCTGGGCCGCTTCTTTCTGTATGCCGGGCCCGATCCGGTTGGCCAACTTCCGAGACCGCTTTTCACCGAGAACGAGAGTAACACATATCGCTTGTGGAACAGCGGCGAGAAACGCGGCTTTGTGAAGGACGCTTTCCACGAATATGTAGTCGGCGGCAGGACGGATGCCGTCAATCCTGCAGGCATCGGCACAAAGGCCGCACTTCATTACGTGCTACGGCTCTCCGCCGGTGCTGCGCATACGGTTTCTTTGCGGTTGTTTGCGGAAAAGGAAACACCCGCGGAGCCACTCGGATCTTTGTTCGAGAAAACCTTTGCAACACGGATCGCGGAAGCAGATGAGTTTTATCGCACGATCACAATAGCGCCACTCAACGAAGCGGAGCGAGGTGTCATTCGGCAGGCCGCAGCCGGCCTTCTCTGGAGCAAGCAGTTTTATCACTACGTCGTCGATGAGTGGTTGAAAGGTGACCCGGCGATGCCCCCGCCGCCTGCCAGCCGACTCGAGGGGCGCAATCATGATTGGAGGCATCTCTATAGCCGCGATGTGCTCTCAATGCCGGATAAGTGGGAATACCCTTGGTTCGCCGTTTGGGACTCAGCCTTTCATGTACTGCCTATTTCTTACGTGGACCCGCAATACGCCAAGGAGCAACTTATCCTGTTCCTGCGCGAATGGTATATGCATCCCAACGGCCATATACCCGCTTATGAATTTAGGTTCGGCGATGTGAATCCGCCGGTGCATGCGTGGGCGGCTTGGCGTGTCTATAAAGTTTCCGCCCGAGGCGGCGAACGCGACCGCGATTTTCTAGAAAGCGGAGAAACTCTTTTCCGGTGGCTTCCTCGGCCTTGATAACATCGGGGTCTTCGATCGCTCGCAGCCGTTACCTGGCGGCGGCACACTTCGCCAGGCTGATGGCACCGCCTGGATGGCTTTCTATTGCGGGACCATGCTCAGCATTGCGCTTGAACTAGCAAAAGATCAGGATTCGCGCACGCACCCGGCCTACGAAGACATGGCCTCCAAGTTTTTTGAACACTTTGTGCAAATAGCCGACGCGATGAATCACCTGGGTGGCACCGGGCTTTGGAACGAAGAGCATGGCTTCTACTACGATCAAGTGCAGACCGATCGACGTGTGATTCCGCTACATACGCGATCGGTCGTTGGTTTGCTGCCACTGATCGCAGCCGAAATTCTCGAGGAAGAAACCATCACGAAACTACCCGGCTTCTACAAACGTCTACAATGGTTCGTGAAACATCGCCCCGATCTCGCGCAAAACATCAGCTACTGTGAAGCAAGGCATAACCACCGTTTGCTCGCGATCCCGTCGCGCGCGCGATTGGAACGAGTGCTCAAATACATGCTCGATGAAAATGAATTCCTCTCTCCGTACGGGCTACGCTCCCTTTCGAAGTTTCACCAAAATAATCCGTATGTCGTCAACACTGGTGGAGTCGAGCACCGCGTCGACTATGACCCCGGCGAATCCACTACTGGCCTCTTCGGCGGCAACTCGAACTGGCGTGGGCCGATCTGGTTCCCGATAAACTTCCTCGTCCTCGAGGCCCTAGAACGCTACCACCATTTCTATGGAGACAGCTTCCAGGTCGAATGCGCCACCGGATCGGGGCGGATGATGAATCTCCGTCAGGTCGCCCTTGAACTTAGCGCGCGCCTCGCCAGCATCTTTCTCACTGACGCCAGCGGGCGCCGCCCTTGTCACGGCGGCGACTCGCGCTTCGCCAACGACCCGTACTGGCGCGACCTTGTGCTCTTTCACGAATATTTTCACGGCGAAACCGGTCAGGGACTCGGCGCCACCCATCAAACCGGTTGGACCGCCTTGGCCATCGGATGCATCGCAGACGTCGCCCGGCTGCGAAGTAAACCCAGCAAGCGAGGGTCCCGTCGAAGCAGTCACATCGGGTTCCGCCGGGTCCGATCGCAGGCCAGCGTCGCGCAACGCACAACGCAAAATTGATTTCCCATGAACGAACAACCATTAAGTACGCTTTTGAAAACATTTCCTCATACGCGTTATTATCCGGAATGGCGACTGCTCACGTGGCATCCGCGCGGGGTGTTCGATGATGCGCTGGCGGATAAGATCATTGGGATGGTCGGTTCAGAAGAGCGTGTCGAAGAGGTACCGTTTCACCGTTACACAGATTTCAGCGGCCTAACCCATATCCGGTTGAAAGTCGGGCACGTTTTCCAAATCGCAAAGCATCGCCGTGGCGCGCCTGAACCGGTGAAGTCCGCCTTCTTCTCCGACGCGACCGTCGGCCTTGGCATCGCCCGGATGTACGAAGCGCTGATGGAAGAAGCGACGATTCAAGTACGCGCTTTCCGCGAGCGGACCGCGGCGGCAGAGTGGCTGGGTGTGCCATTGGAAATTCTCCAGCACGGTGCTCGATAAAATACATGCGCCCGTTCGTGCTACTGCATTGCAAGCAGCATCCGCCTGTTGCGCCGCTCTTCTCAGAGGGTGAGCTACCTGAATGAAGATTGCGCTGAGCTGGTTGTTTTTTACCGCTGAATCGGTTGGAGCGCTGCTGATTCTCTGGAACGGCGTCCCAATCTATCGACGATTTCTCATGGGACACACTGCCCAGCAAGCGGATCCGAGTGTTTTCGTTCTGGGCGCTGTTGCGGTTATCCTTATCCAGAGTGCTTACTGGGTCCGATTGCGGTGCTTTCCTCCGCTTCGATTCAACCGCCAACTGGTGCTGGGCCACGCGATTCAGTTTCTGGGGCGTCTGAGTTTTGTGTTCATCGGAGGCATGTTTGGTGTCGTGTTCTTCACCCGGTTTGAAGAGCTGGAGTTTTCCGTTTGGAAAGTCTTATTTCTCCTGGCCGTCCTGTTTTCAATGTTCTGCTATACGCTGGATCTGGACCGGTTAGGCAAAGCCTTCTGGGAAGCACAGAGCTTCGGCGTCGATCGCGGGTCCGCTTAAGTGAAGGATCGCCTGCTCTGGCTGCGAACGCTCGCTTTGCTGTTGGGCTGGCTTTTGCTTTTTGGAGCCACGCTTTGGGCAATCGGCGCCATTTATTTCGATTTGCCAATTGGATGGCTGCGGACGCCACTCGCACTCGTCTACGGTGCCGCGATCCTAGCGTTGCTCATTCTAGTGAAACGGCGCGGTTTAGCGCTCGGTGCCGGAGCCCTAGCTTTTCTCCTCGTACTGATCTGGTGGCTTTCG
>VBQB01000068.1 GCA_005887855.1 Verrucomicrobiota bacterium
ATAATGTTCGCTCCTTCTATTTGGGTTTACCTGAAAGATTATTGCAGGTTTTGCGTCTACGCAAAAGGCTCGGGCTTGGGAAACAGTTTCCGCAAAACGGTTGCAATGACGACTTTGAGGGCGAGTTTTTGGTTTTGTAATGGGATCAGGCCAAAAGATTCCGCATACACCTTATTAATTAGACGGAGACGTGGCATCGTGACGCAAGATGAAAAGGGACGGGCCTTTCGCGCGCTCCATGAGCGTGATGGCGCATTCATCATTCCCAATCCGTGGGATGTCGGTAGCGCGCGCCTGCTGACACACCTCGGCTTTGAGGCGCTGGCCACCACCAGCATGGGCTACGCCTTCTCTATCGGGCGCCGCGACAATACGATTGACCGTCCCGAGACGATGGCGCACGCGTCCGCGATCGCGTCAGCTACTCACCTGCCGGTCAGCGCCGACCTTGAGAATGGTTTTGGAGATGCGCCTGAAAATGTTGCTGAAACCATCAGGCTTGCGGCGGCCGCCGGAGTTGTCGGTGGCTCAATCGATGATGCAACCGGGCGCCAAGAACATCCGATCTATGAAAGGGAACATGCGGTCGAGCGAGTCCGCGCGGCCGTGGCTGCGGCGCGTGCCCTTCCATTTGCTTTCACCCTGACCGCACGTGCGGAGAACTATTTGCACGGCCGACCGGACCTCAGAGACACGATCGAGCGGTTGCAGTCTTATCAAGAAGCGGGCGCCGATGTTCTGTATGCGCCGGGCCTAGCCAGCAAGGACGACATTGTCGCTGTCGTCACCTCTGTGGATCGCCCGGTGAACGTCGTAATGGGACTGCGAGGAGTTCAACTGAGTCTACCTGACCTCGCAGCGATTGGAGTCAGGCGGGTCAGCGTAGGTAGCGCGCTCTGTCGCACGGCCCTTGGTGCATTTCTTCGCGCCGCCCGCGAGATGCAAGAGCACGGTACCTTTGCCTTCGCAGCTGAGGCCGCGAACCCGAGGGAGATAAGCGCCATATTTCAAGACACGACATCTGCGACGAAACAGTGACGTCAATGAATCTTTGACGTTATGCTTAGGATGTCGATCTTAACTAGAGCGATTCGAACTGCCGCCGCTTTGCGCCACCCGGAGCCGCGTCTGAGCTTGATCTCGTTAGGTCTGGGTTGATCTACCATGCAACGATACATTGCTTTTCTCCGTGGGGTAAATCTTGGCAAGCGGCGTTTGCCGATAACTCAGCTTAGGGATTCGTTCGAGGAGGTTGGGTTCGACGACGTGGAGACGTTCATTGCGAGCGGGGTCAAGGCGCTCCGATTACCGACCTCGACAATGCGGAATTTGACGAGCCTCCGAAAACTGGTCGCACGACACATCGATTGAGTCTCATGACACCAGCTAGCCAAAGAGCTGCAGCCATGGAGTCACTGTGCCATGTGCGGCAGCAGCCCGGGATGGACCTACGGTTAACCATACGATCTGTTTTCCTCGGCAAAACGAAAATAGAACGTGCGACTGTCGCCTCAGTTTGAAAAAGCGTTGATCTACGCCACCCGAATTCACGGCGGCCAACTCCGGAAGAAGACCAGGATTCCCTACATAGGGCATCTCCTCGGGGTTACCGCGATCGCCTTGGAATACGGCGCGAACGAAACTGAAGCGATCGCGGCGCTGCTGCATGATGCGGTAGAGGATTGTGGCGGCGCAAAACGTTTACGCGATATCGAGCGCAAATTCGGAAAGAAGGTTGCAAGAATAGTGGAGGGCTGCACCGACACCGATCAAATGCCAAAGCCGCCATGGCGCGAACGGAAGGAGGCCTACATCGCGCATCTGAAGAAAGCCTCGGCGTCGACGCGCCTCGTGTCGGCAGCCGACAAGCTACACAACGGTCGCGCCATCCTGCATAACTTGCGCGACGAGGGAGACAAGCTTTGGTCGCGCTTCAACGGCGGGAAGGAAGGGACGCTCTGGTATTACCGCTCGCTGGTATCGGCGTTCCTCGAATACGGTCGCACTGAGTTAGTTGAGGAGCTCGACCGCGTCGTGACAGAAATCGAGAATTTGGCCGAATGATAAGAGTCACTACACCAACTCATCTTTAGTCGATCTCCGATCAGGATCGACAATCGCGTTCGCGGCCCTGACAATCCGACACGTTGATAGTCTTTAGTTGAGAATTGAGAGAAACCACAATTGTCCAAATCATGCGAAAAAGAACTCACGAAGGATCCCTGCGGTCCAAGTTGTTGGTCCTGGTCGACGAATCGAACGTCGGCAGTTCGGTGCGCACGGCGGGGCGCGGTCTCGATTGGCTGAAACTACGCGAGTTTCTTGCCGGGCCAGCCACAGGGCGGGAGCTGATCGAAATGGTCGTCTATGCCGGACTCCCACCCGCCATCCCGATCTGGCAGGAAGAGCGCGATAAGAAGAACAAGTTCATGCACTGGCTGCGCTCCAATGGTTTCATGGTCGTGACGAAAGACGGGGCGCCCGCCGAAGAAGGCCGTTACAAGGCGAACGTGGACGTGATGATGGCAATCGACGCGCTGGAGCTTTCCGTCGAGATGCGTCCCGATGTCGTCATTCTTGTAACAGGCGACGCCGATTTCGCTTATCTCGCCATAAAGTTGAGGCGACGCGGCATCCGGGTGGAAGTAGCCTCGGTCGCGCAAAATCTCGGGAACATATTGAAGTCAGCCGCGAACGAAGTGATCGATCTAGCCCCGTTGTTCAGGACATTCGAGATGATGAAGATTGAGGATGCGCCGCCGCAGGAGCAGCAGCAGCGGCAACAGAGGCAGGGCAGACCGCGGCCGAGATTTCGGTCGCCCTTGTCTAGAAATCTGTAGCGGGGGTCACCGCGGCGAAATCAAAGATCCAACCGCAGCGACGGCAGCGGCTACAAGAAACCGTTCGTCTCCGAAACCTTCTCAGCTGAAAACTTACCACACTGGTTCGGTGTCGTGCAGACGACCGTAGTCGACGATCAAGCGGCCTTCGCGTTCCTCCTTGTAAATTTCGACAAAGCGTTCGCCGAAGCGGACGTCGCGCCATGTGTAGTCTTGCTGGGTCTGCACCGCCGCGGGAATGACGGTTTCCACGCCTACGACCGAGGCCACGAAAAGGGCTCGGCACGCTTCCAGCGATTCCGGAGTCGCGCCGTGCAGCGGACTTTGTTCGTCGATGATGTGCCGGAGGGTCAACGCCGCGGGGAAGACAATAAGACGATCAAATGCGAGCTTCAGCGCGTAAAAATGGCGGTAACTTTCGTCTTCAAGGATCGGTTCGTCCCGCATGAACATGACGCGAAATTCAGCCTCGACCATGCTGTGGTGTCGCAAATTGGCAATTCGCAACATTAGGGCCGGCTGACCGTTGAAGGGGGCAATCACCATCGATTTACTAAACAAAATGCGTGCGGCGGGTCGTGAGAACCGGACGAAGATGAGACCGGTAATGACCGCAAGCCAGAACATGCCAGCGATGATTTCAAT
>VBQB01000106.1 GCA_005887855.1 Verrucomicrobiota bacterium
CTGCCCTTGAGCGAGAGCCCGGCTTCTTCCGCTTTCCAAATGGCGATGCGCGATGCATCCACGCGCGACATCTGCCCAGCGCCAATGCCGAGAGTGCGATCCGCAGCCGCGTAAACGATGGCGTTCGATTTCACGTGCTTAACGACGCGCCACCCGAATAGCAGGGCCTCCAGTTCAGTTTTGGTTGGTTGCCTTTTCGTAACGATATTTTGCGGAACTTCAGGCGCGCTGTCCGCATCCTGAACCAGTACGCCGCCGCAGACCGAGCGAACATCGATTGTCGATCTTGCTTCAGTCGCCGAAGTCATCAGTCGGATAAGCCGCAGATTTTTCTTCTTCTGTAAAACCGCGCGAGCTTGCGTTTTGAACTTGGGGGCGATGATCACTTCGCTGAAAATTTCGCGGATCGCTTTTGCGAGCGGCTCGTCGACTGGTCGGTTGCAAACGATGACTCCGCCGAACGGCGCCTGTTTGTCTGTCGCAAAAGCTTTTTCCCATGCCATGCAAAGATCGGCGTCGGAACCTACGCCGCATGGATTCGTATGCTTGAGGATCGCGACGGTTGGCTCCTCGAACTCGCCGATCAAATTCGTCGCGGCGCTGATGTCGAGAATGTTATTAAAAGAAAGCTCCTTGCCGTGAAGTTTCTGAAAATGTTTGCCAAAATCGCCGTAGAGCGCTGCACTTTGATGCGGATTCTCACCGTATCGAAGACGAGCGACCTGCGGCAGCGAAAGTGTAAATGACGCGTCGGTGGCTTGCTCCTTGTTCAGGAATCTACCTATCGCGCGATCGTAGGCGGAAGTCTTAATGAACGCTTTGATGGCAAGGCGTTCGCGCAACCTCAGAGTCGTCTCGCCATCGTTGTCGCGCATGCTTTCGAGCACCGCGTCGTAATCCGCTGGATCGACAACCACCGTTACCGATTCGTAATTTTTCGCAGCGCTGCGAATCATCGACGGCCCGCCAATGTCGATATTTTCGATCGCTTCCGCGAGCGTGACATCTGGTTTGGCAATCGTTGCCTCGAAGGGATAAAGATTGACTGCGACGAGATCGATCTGCTCGAATCCGCATTCGCGAGCTTCGGCCTCGTGTTTCGGGTTGCCGCGCTTGTAAAGAAGACCGCCGTGCACGCGCGGATGCAAAGTCTTGACCCGCCCCTCGAGGACTTCTGGAAACGCGGTAAAGCTTGAAATCTCGCGCACCGGAATTTTCTCCTTCCTGAGCAGGTCCGCCGTTCCGCCGGTCGAAATGATGTCAACGCCCTGGCGCTCAAGCGCGCGCGCAAACGATGCGACGCCAGTTTTATCAGAGACTGAGATGAGAGCGCGGGTGATTTTCATCTGATCGTTAAAGCGCTGAAGCATTAAACCGTTGAAGCGTGAGAATCCACGGCCCGCTTTAACGCTTCAACGGTCCAGAATCACGTTCTTCGCCGCGGGATAAAGCACGGGGCAGCAGCCGATCGTTTCACAAAACGCCTTGCTGAAATGACTGATGCTTGAATATCCCACTTCTGTCGCAGCCTCAGTGACGTTGTAGCGGCCGGTGCGCAACAGCTCGGCCGCGCGTTCCATCCTCAGATTGCGCAGATATTGCGGAATAGTCAGACCGACCTCACGCGAAAAGATCCGGCTCAGATAAAATGGACTGCAGCCGACTTCCTGTCCGAGCGTCTCCAGCGCAGGCGGATTGGCCAAATCGCGCGCCAGTAGTTCCTTCGTACGCTCGACACGCTCGCGCGCGACGCGCTTTTGCCGCATACAGAAAAATTCAGGATCCTTGGGCGCAAAAAGAAAATGCGCCATAAGCTCGAGCGCTTTGCTTTGGTACCAAAGAACCTGGGCCGCTTTGGCAACCGGCGGCTCAGCCAAGCTGGCCACTACGCTGCGTTGTTGGGCCGTCATCGGACGCGCGGGCGCGACCACGCTCGCATCCTTCCCCCCGAACACGACCCGCCGAATTTCCGGCTCGAGGTCCCGGCAGATAATCGCTTCGGGACCGGCCCTCCGCACCCACCGCTCCGCGGCCGTCGAGATTCAAACAGAACTCCAGGCTGCGCGGGTGCAAACTGCGTCCCCAGTCGAGCGCACGCTGCGTGCGAAAATCATGCCGCTCGATACTTAGCCCAAGCCGATTGCAATCTCCGTAAAGTTGACGCCATCCGGGAGCGACTGAGCTCCAGGCGCCATGCTCGGCGTGCGTTGCTCCATTTGAAATCATCGCGTGTAATTACAAGTGCGGCTGCGCCGAATGCAAGGAGGGTTTGACTTCTACCAGCGCGGCGCGATCCCATTTCCCGAGCTTTGAGGCGGCGTCGTAGGTACTCTGCGCAAAACTGAGAAGCATGTCATCGGGAGATTCGGCAGTGCGCACGGCGTCATAAGGTAGGATGAATTCGCGCATTTTTGCATGGTATGAGGCTGCCTCCGGCTGAATTCTTGCCTCCGCGAATCCTGGGGGTTCCGGATACGCATAGGAATAAAATATCGGCACGGGTGCCGCGGCGTTACCGGGCCAAAAGCCAAGGCTGCTCACTTCCTGCGAGTAGGCCTCACGCGTAATCGCATCGGGAAGATGCGGAACACCACCGGGGTGCGGCGGCGCCGGCCGGCCCGAGAAACGCGTCACGGCGAGATCAAAGCTGCCCCAGAAAAAGTGCACCGGGCTGCATTTCCCGCAGAAGCGCGAGCGAAACATTTTAAAAACACGATCACTTTGCAGGAGAACGCGCCAGAACCGTTTTGCATATTCGCGGTCGTAGGAGCGGTGCCCTTGGTCGCGATCAAACGCGATCGGATTCTCAATCTCGTTAGGCATCATGTTGATGCTCACGGGTAACTTGAGATCGCTCAGTGTCCTCATGACCGCGCAATAAAAGTCCGCGACCGAACGCGGCTTCAGTTCGATTGCTCGCCGTGCGCCGTCGCTTTTCTCGATGCGCAATTGGCGATCAATAAAATCGAACGCGATCTCGAACGTGCAAAGGCCATACGGAATCGGCGAAGTCGTTAGGCCACGTGGAGTCACATAAAGAGTGACGTGCCACGAGTGATTGATCCATGGGCTGAGCGTCAAGCGAATCTTGCCGACGATCTGCATCCACATGTGCAGTGTCGCAGCAGTATCTTTCCATTCTGAAAATGGAAGCGCCGGCCAAAACTCATCGCGTTTGTCGTCGGCAATTTTCATTCGTAGTGGCGCTCCAGGAGGCGGCTTGCGCCGCGGAAGTCATTTCATAGATACGGACATTGCGCTCAAATTTCAATGCGAATGCGGCGCGCGAAATATAAAGGCGCTTCGCGTAAGCACCAAGCATGCGGCTCGTGATCGTTAGCACGCGAGACGCGTGCGCTCCTTGCTACTCCCGGTTAATGAAATCAGAAAAAGAGCGGCGCACTTTCTCGAACATGCCCCGTGCTTCTTCCTGCGTGCGGTGGAAGGCGTGTTTGACTCGCGCTTTGGTGGTGCTGAGAATCCCGCCTTCACTCTCTTTGTCGCTGTCGGTTTCCACGTCTTTCATGCTCGCACCGGCAAACATTCCTTCGGTTCGTGTTACCGTGCCGCGGTTCGCGCCGACGTAGATCGTGCCGACTGGTCGCGACGATTTATTTAAGAGCGTGACAATCCAGATGGGCTCGCCCCTTTCATCCGTGCGCAGAGTATAGCTGACCGTCACAAAGGCCGTATGCGACTTTTCCGCGGTATGACTGGCTACCGCGAACGCGCCACTCGAATCGAGATTCAAGCGCGCTGTGTCTATGGTTGCTCCTGCGGTCGAGCCAGCAACAGTGCGGACTGGCGTCCGTTCAGAGACGACGCGACCATTGGCGACCTCAACTTCGCGGACGCCCCCGCGGGCACGTGGATCGTCCAGCATGATTTTCCACGTCTCTGGCTGCGGGTCTCCTTCCACACCGGCTATCGAGATAACATGATCGACGAAATCGCGGTTCAATTGTGTGCCCAGCGGTTTTGCGAGATGTCCATTGCGTTTTGAGCGACCGAAGGCGATTGAGGTCAATCGGCTTCCTGCTTTCCCTAGTCTTACTCCTTTCTCTTGCTCTTACGCGAAATCACCCAAACGCTGCTACACCGCCATAGATATGTAGGAGCGGTAGACCCCCGCGTTTTCAGCTTCCAGACTTGAACGACTGCCGCGGCTCTGTTCAGCTTGCTGGTGCGTTGATGAGAAAAAAGAAGATCGAATTCAGCAGCCATACCGGCAACCTCGCCTTGATGCGAAGCTGCGTCCGCGATTTTCTAAACGGCTATCCGTTCTCGGAGAAAGAACGGTTGCTGATGGTGCTTGGTGTCGACGAGGCGTGCACGAACATCATTCGATACGCCTATCGGTTGCGCGACGATCAACTGATCGCATTGTCGATGGAAGGATTGCGCAAATGCGTCCGCATGCGTTTACGCGATTATGGTGAGCAAGTTGCGCCGCACGAAATGAAGGGTCGCTCCCACGATATGATCAAGCCGGGCGGGCTCGGTTTATACCTCATTCGTCACGCTTTTGATGAAGTCGATTACCTGCTCAAACGCCGCGGCACCGAGCTGGTGCTGACAAAGAATTTGGACGGAGATGCGTGCAATCGCACGCCTTCTGGGTAGCGCACGCGTCTCACGTGCCGGTTTCGGTGTCTCGCCGAAACAATCTTTTCTATAAACAGGAACGGCTGGAGGAAGTCACGCGTTCGGACAAGTTCGCACCCGCGAGGACGTGTTTGCTCCCGCAGGTGCGGGACGAGACGCGTGCGCTACCAGGCATGCGCAATTCGCGCCGTGCAGAAGATCGCTTCCGATGGTATGAAAACGCACAATCCCTCATGAAACCGCCGGAACCAGACGCCGCGTTCGAAATCTCGCTGCGACCGCCCATGTTCAGCGAGTTCACCGGCCAGGTGAAAGTGCGTGCACGGCTGGAACTGATGGTGGAGGCGGCGAAAAAACGCGGGGACGTTCTCGAGCACATTCTGCTAAGCGGTCCATCTGGTCTGGGCAAGACCACGCTCGCCTACATTATTGCCAATGCGATGAGCGTGAATATCAAAAACACCAGCGGACCCGTGATTGAAAAAGCCGGCGAACTCGCCGGGCTTCTGACCAGTCTGGAAAAAGGTGATGTCCTTTTCATCGACGAAATCCATCGGCTGCAGCCAACCATTGAAGAATATCTTTATCCGGCGATGGAGGATTACCGGCTCGACATCATCATCGACCAGGGACCGCAAGCACGCAGTCTCCGCCTGAACTTGCCAAAGTTCACGTTGATCGGCGCGACAACACGCGCCGGGATGGTGAGCGCGCCACTCCGCTCGCGTTTCGGGATGACGGCGCGGCTTGATTATTACAATGCCGAGGAAATGCAGAAGATCATTCTGCGCAGCGCCCGTTTGCTCGGTGTCGAAATTGATCACCCGGGCGCAGCCGAGATCGCCACGCGCACGCGCGGCACACCGCGCACGGCCAACAATCTCCTGCGTTGGGTGCGCGATTATGTGCAGGTGAAAGCAGAAGGAAAAATCACCGCCGAGCTGGCCGACCGCGCGCTCACCATGCTCGAGATCGACCGTGACGGCTTCGACCAATGGGATAAACGCATCATCGAAACTTTGATCCACAAGTTCAATGGCGGCCCCGTCGGTTTGAACTCGCTCGCCGTCGCAGTCGGCGAAGAAGCCGGCACCCTCGAAGAAGTGAACGAACCGTACTTGATCATGGAAGGCTACATCAAACGCACAACGCAAGGCCGCGTTGCGACACCGAACGCATATCGCAAGCTTGGACTCAAGCCGCCAGCCGGCGCGCAGAGCGACTTGTTTGGTTGAGAATTGTCGTACTCATGGAATTGACGAGCGATTTCTTCCAGAAGACCTCAAAGATTTTCACCGTCGGGGAACTTACTCGGGCGATTCGCGGCGCGCTCGAGACGAAATTTGGCGCGGTCTGGGTGCAGGGCGAAATCTCGAACTACAAGCTGCATCCGTCCGGGCATCAGTATTTCACGCTCAAAGATGCCCGCGCGCAGATCGCTTGCGTAATTTTCCGTAATACGATGCCGCCGCTGCGAATTCCGCTAGGCGACGGCGCACAGGTGCAGGTTTACGGACAGGTCTCAGTCTTTGAGGCGCGCGGGCAATACCAGCTCAGTGTGCAAATTCTGCAGACGCGCGGCCTCGGCCTGCTCCAGGCGAAGTTTGAAGCGCTTAAGCGCAAACTCGAAGCCGAAGGATTATTCGACCCGGCGCGGAAACGCGCTCTGCCAAACTTTCCAAGAAGAATTGGGATCGTCACGTCGCCAAGCGGAGCAGCTGTTCGGGATATTCTAAACGTTTTGAAACGACGCGCGCCATGGCTGCAAATCTTGATCAATCCAGTCCGCGTGCAGGGAACCGGCGCTGCGACGGAAATCGCGGTCGCGATTCGTGAACTGGCGATGCCGAACCAGAATTTCCAGCCTGTCGATCTTATCCTAGTCGCGCGCGGCGGCGGCAGCATCGAAGACCTGTGGGAATTCAACGAAGAGATCGTCGCGCGGACGATTGTCGATGTCGGCGTTCCGATTGTCTCGGCGATCGGTCATGAGGTCGATTTTACGATCTGCGATTTCGTGGCCGATCTCCGCGCGCCGACGCCGAGCGCCGCTGCGGAATTGATCGTGCCGGACATTTTCGATCTTCGCCGCCGAATCGGAGAGCTGGCCGCATCTCTACAAAAATGTCTGCGCAATTTTCTCGAGCATCAAAAAACGCGGTTGCGCTTCCTGTCCGAACGCACGCTCGCCCGGGAGTTGCTCAAACGGATGCGCGACGCACAGCAGCAACTTGATCTGGCGCGCGAAACGTTGCATCGGCATATCGCGCATAAGATCAACAATTACCGGCGCAGCCTTGTGCACATGGCAGCTGCATTGCAATCGCGAAGTCCTGTTCGTGAAATCATCGCACGCCGAAATCGATTTGTGGATCTGCATCGGCGCTTTCTCGGCTTGCCTCCGAACATGATTGAGCGCGCCCGGCAACGCTTCCGCCGCGCAGAAGGAATTTTGCGCGTGCTCGGCCCCGAGGCCACGCTGCGTCGCGGTTACAGCATCACGAGGGATACGAAAGGCAATGTGATCCGAACGGTGCGCGATGTGCGATCGCGTATGAAAATCCGCACCCGCCTTAGTGATGGCGAGTTTGGTTCGGAGGTCTCGTAGGTAGGGCGCGACCGTCCGTCACCGAACGGATTCGCCGCGGCGAACTGAGCGCACCGACGAATTGCGAGCACGAGCGAGAACACCAAACACCGAACGACGCCAAACTCGATTCAGGCGATTTCGCACCGTTTTCCGTGAGCCCTTTTTCGGGCTTGACGGCAGATATGCCCCAATTAAACTCCGCGTCGAGTTGCCTCGAGTGAGGACTAACTCAATTGGATTCATATTTAGATTCTTCTTTCTCGAAGCGCGGGCGGGTCTAACAACTCGCCCGCGCTTTGTTTTTCATTTTTCGACAGAATTGACAAAATCGAACACAATTTCTGGTTCTGAAAATCCTGTTCATTCTGTCTAATTCTCACCGATCACTTTTTCGGAATTGGCCGCAAGAGCAAATTGCCTAACCAATCGGGATTCGCGACGCCCTCGCGATAGGCGTTCAATGATTCGACCGAAGAATTAACGCGCAAATTGCTGTAAGACTGGTCGAGATTTTGCCAGCGCTCGTGCCAGTAAACAGCAGCTTTGACGCGCGGATAACGCGTGCGAAAAAACTTCAGTCCCTGTTTAATCCAATCAGTTTTGCCGAGCCCGCCGCCCTCCGTCGAATGTGGGAATTCACCAGTCGCCCATTCCGCGATCATGATCGGTTTTTTTGGGTCGAGGTTGCACATCTCCCGATACGGCCAATCTACCAACGAAGGAATGTCTGGATTTGGCTCGTCCTTGAATTGTTGCCCATAAACGCAGGTCTCATACGGATAGGGATAATTATTTGTGTGAAACATCCACTTAATATTTGTTGCGCTACGCGCGCGAACGCGATCGACCACATGCCGGTAGGCGGTACGGAATGTTTCAGGACCTTTCCAATTGTTGCGCTCGCGGTCCCATTCATCCCTGCCATAATAACTCCCTGACCACGGGAACCAGGTCCCGTTCATTTCGACACCGAATACGACGATTAATGGATGGCCAAAGTCACGGGCGGCGTCGGCCCACTTGTCGATATACGCGTCCCACGTTCCGGCGATGATCTCGTTTAAATTAAACTTGCCCGGCCCGCGATCTTCTTCATAGGGTTTGTCCCAAGGCGACCAAAAGACGAGCGGCAATGAACCGTTTCGCCAAATGACGTTTAAATTGTCCGTCGGGAAACTCTGCTCACCCCAATAGCTCGAGGAAGCGATGATGGCCTGATGTTTGCCGACCATCGTCTCGAAATCCTCGATGATCTCCAGGGTGACATCGTCTTCCTCATCGCCAAAGTCCATGAACGCGCCCGTATAAGCCCCATGCTCGGGAATCACGACCTCCACCTGCCCGTTCGGATCAAGCTTTTCGACCTCCGCGCGCTTATGGCATCCCACGAGCGAGAAAGTCAATGCTATCGCTAGAGAGACGATCGTAGGAATTGCCCCAACGCGCATTTGGTTCGCAAGCTCTCCGCAAAGCAAGTGGGTGTCCAGCGCCGCCGACCTGTTTTCATTGGTTGCTAATGCCCAACGATTTGCTTTTGAGGCGACATCCCGTTGAGCTGGAATTCTCCTTGACTGGAGAATCCAAATATTGCGAAAAGAGTCCACGTCGCTCGGTGAATAACCGTGTGCGTTCCACGTCACTGGTCGCAATCATCGCCTTTACAACCGAACAACAGCGCAACGAAATCGCGTCTGCCGCAGAGGCTGTTTAATTGCGTTCACTTTTCCTGTCGATTATTTCGCGCGATGATCTGTTCAACAAAAAAGTGTTGGGTGAACAAGCAGTGTGCAGCCGTTCTAGTGGGTGTCGTCATTTACCATACCCTTCCGGTCGGTGATTTGCCGGCCGGTGAGCGCGGTGTCGGGGCTGGAGAATGTAACGTCTATCTAACGGTTGATGCTGACAGGCCGGTTAACAGGATTAACCCAACAGAGGCACTGGGTGCAGGCGTTGACGGTCATGAGCGAGGAGAGTGCGCGCGCATGTTCTCACGGCGAAATATTTCTGCAATGCTCTCCGCTGGGCTCAAGCCGCTGACCTACCGGTTGCGAACGGAGTTAGCGGGCGAGGTTTGGCACTGGAATCCGCGTGGCACGTGGAGTGATGCGTCCCACCAATGGGGATATTGGACCTCGGATGATTCGATCGCCGGCCCGATCAATGTCTCCTACGGCTATCGTTTGCCGCGACGCGGAAATACAATTGATCAAGCGAACGACGACGATTACTCGCGAATTGCAGACGGTGACGAAGATTCTTTTTGGAAAAGTAACCCCTATCTTGATCAATACTTTACTGGAAAATCTGACGAAGCTCATCCCCAGTGGGTGGTCGTCGATTTAGGCGCGCTCAGGCCAGTGAACTCCATCCGTATTCATTGGGGGACACCGTACGCTCAACAGTATCGCGTTGAATACTGGACGGGGAACGATCCGATGCACCTGCACATTGACCGGCAGGATGAGTGGCGCCTCTTTCCGCAAGGACTCGTTAGTCACGGTTCTGGCGGAAGCGAATCCGTACAGCTCGCCCATAGTGCTCTTGCGGTTCAATTCGTGCGCATAATAATGATCCGGAGTTCGCGGACGACCACACAAGCGTCAAACGATATTCGCGATCGGCTTGGATTTGCTATTTGCGAGATCGGCGTCGGCACAATCGACGACAACCGGCATTTTGATGACCAAGTCCATCACGCGCCAGACAGACACAATCAGACAGTGATTTACGTCTCGTCGACAGATCCTTGGCATCGAGCTGTGGACATCGACTACAAAACAGAACAGCCCGGCTTGGATTTCATTCTGACAAGTGAGCTTACCAACCATCTGCCCGTCCTTCTACCAGTGGCTGTTTTGTATAACACGCCCGATAACGCGGCCGCGCAGATTAAATACTTGTTGCGGCGACGTTATCAACTGGAACAGATCGAGCTTGGGGAAGAACCGGATGGACAGTGGGTTTCACCTGAGGACTATGCCACGCTTTACGTTGGAGTCGCTCGTCGCCTCCGCGCACTAAGTTCGCAAGTTAAACTCGGAGGGCCGAGCCTCCAAAGTTTCGAGTCGCACCTGCTCACATGGGCTGACGCGTCAGGCAATCGCTCTTGGATGAACCGTTTCCTGCGTCACGTTCATGCCGAAGGATGCCCGTTCGATTTTTTTTCGTTCGAATATTACCCATTCGACGATATCTGCTCCGATGCGGGGCCGCAGCTATTGGAAGTTCCGAAGCGACTTGCGGAGATGATGTCCAGTCTGCGCAAGGACGGCGTTCCCTCTCAGATACCATGGCTCATGACAGAATACGGCTATTCCGTCTTCGCCGGGCGCCATGAGGTCGACATGGAGGGAGCGCTTTTTGATGCAGATGTAGTGGGCTCATTCCTGATATCAGGCGGCACTAAAGCCTACCTATATGGGTATGAACCAAATCACCTGACGAATGAGCTGAATTGCTCCTGGGGTAATCTTATGATCCTACAGATGGGCACAAAGGGTGAGAGCCTCAATCGCTTGTCCGCTTACTATTGCGCCCGTGTGATCACGAAAGAATGGATGCAGCCGACAAACGACTTACACGAAATATTCCCGGTTACTCTCAAGCAGAGCAGCTCCACTTCTTCACTCGCCGTCAGCGTCTATGCGGTGCGGCGGCCAAATAAGCAGTGGGCTCTTCTCGCGATCAACAAAGATCCAAAGCGTTCGGCCCGGCTAAGTGTGCAGTTCAAATTTTCGGACGGACAGCCGTCAGTTACATTTATCGGCAAGGTGGATGTCATTCAGTTCTCGCGCCAGCAGTATGCCTGGCGCGATGACGGGCAGAATGGTCATCCGATACGAAGCATGCCGCCCGCGCACTTCCTGCGCGCGGCGTCTTTATATTACGAGTTGCCCCCGTATTCGCTGAATGTGTTGCGCGGATACCTTCCAGATTTATAGCAAAGGACCGCACTTCGGCTTTGCGTCTCTACGCACGGACCGGCACGCTCGCGGTACGCTCGAGTTTGCCCCAGCTAACCCAGGCGCCTTTTACCGCACGGAAGATTGCTTTCCAGATGCAGTAACTGAGCATCGGCCGATAAATCAGGCGCATCGGCAAGATGCGCCAGGCTCGCAGAATTGGCTCGCGCTCGAGAATGCAGGCGAGTGTCGCGAGGATGACGTCCATGGACAGGAAGGTTATGACGAATGGCATTACCGCCAGCCATGCGCCGAATGGCAGCGAGGCGAGCAAAAACAGATCTACCATTGGAGTGACGGCGACGAGGACGATCTGGAAAAACCAGATGCTCGGCAAACTGAACCAGCCGAGCGCGCGATAGTTCCAGTTGAATACCATGTCGCGATGTTTCCAAAGACATTGGAGCGTACCGTAGGCCCAGCGAAAACGTTGCCGCGCGAGCGTGCGCACGCTTTCGGGCGCTTCCGTCCAGGCAATAGCGCCGGGCACATACACGATGCGTTGACGATGTTTGTGCAACGATAATGTGAGGTCGGTATCTTCCGCGAGCGTTTGCAAACTTAAGCCACCGGCCTGATCGATCGCGTCCTTACGAATGGCGCTGATCGCGCCGGGCACCACCGTAACGCAATTCCAGCGATTGTAAGCGCGCCGGTCGAGATTGAAACCGCATGTGTATTCCAGCGCCTGACAGCGTGCGATGAATGTGCACAAGTTTCCAACTTTCGCGTGACCTGAAACGGCGCCGATGCGCTCATCGGCGAAAGGTTCGAGCAACTGCAGGAGGGTATCGTGCTGACACTGGGTATCTGCGTCGATGAAAACGACGATGCCGTGATGGACGGCAGCGAGCCCGCGTTGCAAGGCGCGCGCTTTCCCCTGGTTTTCCTGTTGCAATAAGCGAACGCGCGGATCGACGCGTGCGACGCGCTCAATTTCAGCAGCGGTTTCATCGCGAGAACCATCATCGACGACGATGACCTCAATTTCGCCTTTGTAATCAGTGAGGAGAAGGGTCCTCAAAGTCTCCGCGATCACTTTCCCTTCGTTGTAAGCGGCCATTACCACACTGATTCGCTCCGCAAAATTCGCTTTCGGTCCCCGTCGAAAGCGGTAGGCCAGCCAGATTACAATGAGCGTCCGGATGACCACGAGCGCCGTCGCCACAATCATGAACGCCCAGAGAAATTCTTCGATGCCGTGATAAATCCGAAATCCGGTGCTGCTGACGAAGCGTGTGAGCGATTGCCCGCCTTGCTGCAACGGTGGCATGACAGCATCACGGGTCGTTCCAAGCAGCGTGCTCAAAGGCACCACGCTGTCGCCCCGCGTGTGCAACCAATCGAGAATCCGCGGCAGGGCTTCGACTGTTTGCGAGCGATCGCCGCCCGCGTCGTGCAGCAAAATAATGCTCCCGTCGCGTCGTTGCTGTTTCACGCGTTGTAGGATGAGGTCGGCGCCTGGCTTCGCCCAATCCTGCGGATCGATGTTTTCCAAGACAACCAGGTAGTTGAGGTCCTGCGCAATTTGCAGCGGTGTCAGCTCGCTCAATTGCGCCGGTTGCGTGTCCGCCGCGTAAGGCGGACGAAACAATGTTGTCGCGCGACCTGTGATCGTTTCCAGCAGGAGCTGTGTCGCATTGAGTTCGAGCCGGATATGCTCGGGCCAGCAAAGGGCAAGGTTTGGATGATAATAAGTATGGTTCCCTATTTCGTGCCCTTCCTCGACAATGCGACGCACAAGAGCCGGATAACGCTCCGCATTGGCTCCGACCAGGAAAAACGCAGCCTTGACGTTCGCCGTTTTCAGAATGTCCAGAATCTTCGGCGTCCATTGCGGGCTGGGGCCATCATCGAAGGTTATTGCGACCTGATGTTCGCCGCCTTCCCCTTGATGATAGAGCGTCGGAAACTCCGGGAATTTCACGTAGTTCGCTGTGAGATAACCTTCGGGGTCGACCGCAAGATTTCGCCTTCCGTCAGAACGGCTCTCATCGACCGTGACAATTTCGCCATCGCCCACGTCGGTGATCGTGTCCGTGCCTTCCAAGATTTCGAGCGCTTGCCGCGTTTGATTGTCGAGCTTGAAATTGCGCTGCACGCTTAAGGCGTTCCAGATCGCCGGGTCTTCGCTGCCAAGGCGATAGAGCGCAAATCCCCCGGCCTTTTGATCGCGCACTTCGCGCAATTCATTCAGAAACGTCACCACGTCCAGGAACCAAACGCCGTGCTCTTTGTCCCCATCCTCAAAATAAAAATATGGGTTATAACCAGGCGCGACTGCTTCGGCGGCCTCGACTTCCGCATTGTTGGCGCGGGTCATCGCTTCTGGAAACGTGATTAGCTCCGCTTTTTTTTCGCCGATCGTCCAATCGTATCCGTAACTACCCAGTGCGATGATCCATTGTTTGGTGTCGGAATCTTCTAGCAAGACGTGCAGCCAGCCTTCGAACCACGAGCGCGATGCAAGCGGACCGGGTGGATCGATGTCGGAAGTCTCGTCAAACAACATCGCCACAAAACGATCGACGTTGTCCGCGAGACTTTCGAAGTCGATGTAGTCAAGCTCCTGCCCGGGCTGAACGCAGAGCCACAATTCCTTGTTATCGTCGTGCAAGGCGTCGGCAAACTTGTCGACGAATCCAGTGATATCTTTCCTATAGGCCGGATCGATTTGCTCCCAATCGACTACCACACCGGCTGCCTTGGCGTCGCGCAAAACCGCGATCACTTTGCTGATGAATCGCTCTTGTCGATCTCGTGGACCATGGGCGAGATTCTCGATCGCTTCCGGCTCCCAGTTGTCGCCGACGAGATTGGTCAACAGCGGCATCAATCCGATCCCTTTGCTCGCAGCAAGTTTCGGCAGCCTGGGATCCGCGTCGATTTGCAGTTCGCCCAAGCCGTTGATCACCGTCATCCATTCGGGGCAAACGTGAGTGATCTGCGCCGCGTGCTGCTCGAGCGATGTGTAGCTATAGGGATCACCATTGGTATAAAACGCGAGCCGCACTTCATTACCCGGCGATTTTTTTCGCGGGCGCAGCGGAGGCGCCGGTGCTGAGCCAGCGAGCTTTCTTGCTGCTTGTCGCGCCGCGCCGAATTTCTGCCAGAGCAATGAGCTCGGAGAAACGTGTCCTGCCGGATTTTCTTTCTGCAAAGCCTTTAACTGCCCTTTCAACTGCCGCAGCGAAAACGGCACGCTCATTTGCGGCGTGACAAAAAGCGTTTGAACGAACAGCACCGTCCCCAGAAAACACAGCACACCGGCGATGAGCAGAATCAGGCGCAACCGCGGCCACCGCTTACCGGCCGGATCGGAAAAAACAAACGGCGTCACCGTTTCGGGAGGGAGTTCGTGCATGCGGCGCTTATAATCGTCCACGCGGGGGAATAAGAAAATCGGATTCTGCCATTCAACGTTGGACGTTCCGAGTTTGGCGTTGAACGTTAATTCTCAAATGCATATCGATCCAGATTCATTGCCCACTGGCCATTCCGGTGTTGCCGAGCGTTTAAAAAAAGGTCCGACGATCCATCCAACCGCCTGGATCGTTCCGGGCGCAACAGTGATCGGCGACGTCACGCTCGAAGAGGAATCAAGCGTTTGGTACGGCGCTGTGCTGCGCGGCGATATCAACCGCATCGTGATCGGGCCGCGCTCGAACATTCAGGACAATGCCGTTGTTCACCTCGACACGGGATATCCGACAACTGTTGGCGAGCTGGTCACGGTTGGCCACAGCGCCATCGTGCACGCATGCAAGATCGATAACGAAGTGCTCGTCGGGATGGGCTCGATCATTCTCGACGGGGTAGAGATTGGAGCGCGCTCAATCATCGGCGCAAACGCGCTCGTCACGCTTGGGATAAAAATTCCGCCCGGCTCGCTCGTGCTTGGCTCGCCCGCAAAGATCAAACGGCAACTGACCCTTGACGAACAAAAAGACATTGCCCGCTGGGCCTGGAGCTACGTCGAAACCGCCAAGCAGTTTCGGGAATCTTGCGCTTCGCGAAAATTGTAAGGCGTCTGTGCCAGATGCCCTCTACATAATCCCGGCGTTTCGCAGAAGCGCCCTACAACCGTTTCGCCAGCTGGCGTGCTTTTTCCCGCAAGAACTCAGCCGCACGCGTCATGTTTTCCTTCTCACTCATTTCGGGTTGCGCGAGAACGTAAACGTCATCGAATATTTCACGCACTTTTCGATCTTCGCTGGCGCGGCCAACCATCGCGAAGACAGGTTTGCCAAGTTTTCGCGTGAGTCGGGCGACTCCCGCTGGCGTTTTTCCCTCGAGCGTCTGTCGATCTAAACTCCCCTCGCCGGTGATGACAACATCGGCACCTTTCATCTTGGATTCGAGGTCGATTGATTCGGCCACCACATTGAATCCTGGTCGAATTTTCGCACCGCAAAAACTCCTAAGACCGAAGCCGAGTCCGCCGGCCGCGCCCGCGCCAGCTTCATTGTGATAGTCCACGCCTAAATCTTTGGAAACAACGTCGGCGAGGTTGGTTAACGCCCCCTCCAACACGTCGATCTTGTCTGGCGTCACGCCTTTCTGCGGACCGAACACGTACGTCGCACCATTTGTACCGAGCAACGGATTTCGCACGTCGACTGCTGCAATAATTCTCAACTGTGGCGGCAGCCGTGCCGGCTGCGATGTCGAGCTTGCAAGCGGCACGCCTGCCGCTCCCGGAGCTTGGATGCGCGTGAGCTTTTGCAGATCACTCACGTCGCCGGCCAATTCTTTGTCGCCCGCAAAAAATCGAAAACCAAGTGCGCGTGCCATTCCGAATCCGCCATCGTTCGTCGCGCTACCGCCAAGGCCGATAATGACCTCCTCCACCCCGTGCTGCGCGGCATCGAGGAGCATTTCGCCAACACCAAATGTGTTCGCGCGAAGCGGATCGCGCCCATTTTCGGCGAGTCGCCGCATTCCAGCCGCTTCGCTCATCTCCATCACGGCAAGTTTGCAGCTGGCGATCCAAGCATAATGCGCCTCGATTTGACGGCCTAGCGGATCATGCGCGCTGCACTTCACCCACGACCCATGCAGTGCACCAAATATCACTTCCGCCGTTCCCTCACCCCCATCCGCCATCGGCACGATGTCGATCTTGGCGCCGGGCAAAACATCGCGCAATCCGAGCGCAATGTTTTCCGCGACTTCTCGCGCGCTCAGAGAGCCTTTGAATTTATCGGGGGCGATTAAAATTGTCATTCTGAGCGGAGCGCAGCGGAGCCGAAGAATCCCGCAGCGCTACCCAAACATGACATCACGGGATTCTCGACTTCGCTCGGAATGACGGCGGGTTAATTACGAATCGCAATTACGATTTCAATTTTCGCTCCAGAATTTCGCCCGCCAACTGCGGATTCGCCTTTCCTTTCGACAATTTCATCACCTGCCCCTTGAGAAAATTAAGAGACGCGGCATTGCCAGCTTTAAAATCTGCGGCCGGCTTTGGATTCGCCGCGATCACCTGATCGCAGAAAGCTTCAATCGCGCTCGCGTCGCTTAGTTGCTCGATCCCCTTCTCTTTCACGATCGCGGCAGCACCTTTGCCGCTCGTGAACATTTCCGCGAAAACGTCTTTGCCCTGTTTGCCGCTGATTTTTCCGGAGTCGATTAAGTTGACCAGCTCATCGAGCGCTTCGGGCGGAATTGGGCAATCATTGATAGTCTTACCGGCGCTGCTCAACGCGCTCTGCAAATCGTTCAGAATCCAGTTAGCAACGTTCTTCGGTTTCTTTGCGCCGCGCGCCGCTGTTTCGAAATATTTTGCGAGATCGAGATCGTTCGCAAGCACACCAGCGTCATAGGCGCTCACTTCGTACTGCTCGACAAACCTGGCCCGTTTGGCCTTCGGTAATTCCGGAACGCGCGCACGAGCATCAGCGAGCAGCACTTCGCCTTTCACTGGCACCAAGTCCGGATCCGGAAAATAGCGGTAATCGTGCGCCGATTCCTTCGTGCGCATGAGAAATGTTTCAGCGGCGCCATCGTCCCAGCCGCGAGTCTCCTGCTCTAATTTTTCGCCGCGTTCCAGAGCATCGATCTGCCGCTGGATTTCGTAGGCAAGCGCGCGCCGCACCCCACTAATCGAGTTCATATTTTTGATCTCGATTTTTGCTCCAAGCTCCGCTTGCGACTCAGGTCGCACGGAGACATTGCAATCGCAGCGGAGTTGGCCTTTCTCCATGTCGGCATCGCTCACCCCGCCGTAGATCAAAATTTGTTTGAGCGCAGTCAGAAACGCGAACGCTTCCTCGGGTGAATTGATTTCGGGCTGCGTCACGATTTCCATGAGCGGCGTTCCAGCGCGGTTGAAATCGATTCCCGTGTTTGATTCAAAGTGGAAACTTTTCGCCACGTCTTCCTCAAGGTGAATGCGCACGAGGTGCACTTCTTTGTCTGGATTCGCGATGTCTTTCTGCGCATCCTTCGGATAAGCGAGATCATGGAGAAGCACACTGCCATTGGTGCAGAGCGGCATATCGTATTGCGAAATCTGATAGTTCTTCGGCATGTCCGGATAAAAATAATTTTTCCGGTCGAATTTGCAGAGCGGGGCGATGTCGCAGCCTAGCATGAGACCTGTGACCACCGTCATGCGCAGCGCTTCATGATTCATAACCGGCAAAGCGCCGGGCAAGCCAAGGCAGACCGGACAGGTGTGGGCGTTCGGTTCTGCGCCAAATTCGACCGGACACGCGCAAAACATCTTCGAGCGCGTCTTAAGCTGAACGTGCACTTCCAGACCAATGGTGGTGATATAATTCATGGCCGCGCCAGGAATTAACCACGAATGGACACGAATGAACACGAATTCCAATAGGCAACGTCGCGAATGGCTTTCTATTATTCGTGTTCATCCTTGGTCAAATGCAGTGCGATCGGGCTGCGAGATCACTTCTGCTCAACGGCGTAAGCCAGCGCGCCCTGCAGATCGAATTCTTTGATTTGCTTGGCGAGCGCGGGATCGTTTACCGCGTCGATGAGGCGCTGATCGTGGATAAGATCGAGAAAACGCCTTCGCGCGATCATCTCAGAGATTTCTGGATCGTTTCGCAAAGCAATAATTTTCGGATGCTTGCTCAACTCGCGGGCACCGGGGAACGTAAGGAATTTCCGCGCACGTTCAGGATCGGAAAACACACTACCCGCCTTGCCAAGCGTTTCGTAGGTCTTCGATGAAATGGGGTCTGTTCGCTTGACCGCCTCTCCGACGGTCCCAAGTTCGAGCGAATTCTTTAATCGCGCTAGTAACGCGGTGAGCTTCGTCGATTCCTCATCTGACTCCGAGAGAGAGCGTCGGCGCACATCAAGAGGCTGTAAGCTGCTCGTGTGGCCGGCGGCTACAGAGCTTGCCCGGCTGCGGATATGCGCGTCGGCTACCGCACCGATTGCACGAACACCCACCACAGTCATCCAGAGTACAAAGGCGCCAAAAAACAATCCGATTACGGCCCCCGCAAATGCATAAAGCAAACGAATGAGCGTCGAATTTTGCTGGCCGGTGCGCTTGAACAAGATCGTTCCGATGATGGTGAGGAGCGCATATATGACGAGCGCAAGCACTGCGCCGCCGAAGATCGACAGTACAATGTCAGGCATTTTCAAAAACGGCCGAGCTATCGGGACGACCAACCTGCCGCCGAAAAATGCGGCCGCGTACGCCGCCGCAAGAGCAGCAACACGCACAAGTTGACGCATCAAACCAGCTCGCCAGCCGCGCACGACTTCGAACAAAATCAAAACGATAGCAAAGGAAACGAAGACGGCCTGCCAAAGTGGCGAACCCGCCACCGCGTGCAGTTCGGGCCTCACTTTGTTGAGCCCGGCAAACTAATCGCTTGCTGGCGCAGCGCGTGATCGCAAAGCACAAGCGCGGCCATCGCTTCAACTATTGGCACTGCCCGGGGCAGGACACACGGATCATGGCGTCCCCGCGCCGTCAGCTTGGTTTGCTCCCGCGACGCGGTCACGGTGCTTTGTGCGTGTCCGATCGTTGCAGTCGGCTTAAAGGCGACCCGAAAGCAAATCTCTTCGCCATTGCTGATCCCGCCCTGCACCCCGCCAGAGTTGTTTGTCGCCGTCCGAACTTTCCCACTGCGCATTTCAAATGGATCGTTATGCTCCGAGCCGCGCATGTGCGTCGCAGCAAAACCGGAACCAATCTCAAATCCTTTGGTTGCCGGTAAACTCAGCATCGCTTTTGCCAGCTCTGCCTCGAGCTTGTCAAAAACCGGCTCGCCCAGTCCAGGCGGGATGCCACGAGCAACGCATTCAATCACGCCACCAACCGAGTCGCCTTCGCCGCGAATTTCTTCGATAAGCGACGTCATCTTCTTCGCCGCTGCGGCATCGGGACAGCGAATCGAATTTTTCTCTACGTCTTTCATTTTCACAGTGGAGCGATTGATTTTCCCAATGACCTGGTGAATCTGCGCGACGTAAGCGACGATTTCGAACTCCGAGTAAAAGGCCGACAATATCTTTTTCGCGACTGCACCCGCTGCGACCCGGCCGATGGTCTCGCGCGCCGACGCGCGACCGCCGCCCTGCCAGTTCCGAATTCCATATTTGGCCTCGTAAGTGAAATCAGCATGGGACGGTCGAAATTTTCTTGCGATCTCCCCGTAATCCTCCGGGCGAGCGTCTTTATTGCGCACCAGAATCGCAATAGGTGTGCCAAGCGTTTTTCCTTCGAATACGCCGGAAAGAATCTCGCAACGATCTTCTTCTTTCCGTTGTGTAGTGAGTTTGCTTTGGCCCGGACGACGGCGATCCAGCTCTCGTTGAACCTCCGCATCGGAGATGTCGATGTTCGGTGGGCAGCCGTCGATTACTACGCCGATACCGCCGCCGTGCGATTCTCCAAATGTCGTGATGCGAAAAAGCCGGCCGAACGTGTTGCCCATTTGATTGTCGATTTTACTTCACCGAATTGTAAAGCGCGAGGTGGATCGAGCAGTCCCTTGCTCGATGCTAAGATAACGCGCCTCGGCGCCACTTCTAACATCGCGCGACCCACCTGGATCGCCTCGACCGCAGTCTTCAAATCGTCGATTGAATCACGAACGTTTTGCGCTACTGCGGGCGGACGCTTTTGGAAGCGGCGGCGATCGGGGCGACACGGGCGATGATTGAACAATCGACGTGATCGTTTGCCCATGAACGAGAAAGCGGTCCAACACTTGGTCCAGCGACGCAATCTCCGGCAGGTGGACCTTGAGAATGAAGC
>VBQB01000069.1 GCA_005887855.1 Verrucomicrobiota bacterium
AGCTACCGGGCTGTGTATCCGGTCAAAGCAAAAGCAGGTTTACTGGCGCACGGCTCACAGAGCCGTGGCTACAGCGCCTGGCACAATCATTTCGCTTTCAACGTGGAGCCCGAGTTCGCGCAATAGCGCAACATCGACATCGGCGTTGGGATTTTTTGCCGTGAGCAGTTTGTCGCCGAAAAAAATGGAATTTGCGCCCGCGAAGAAGCAGAGCGCCTGGCCTTCGCGTGAAATCCGAGTGCGACCAGCGGCGAGTCGCACACGTGCTTTCGGCAGCGCGATCCGCGTGACGGCGATCAGCCTGACGAGCTCAAAGATATCGACCGGTGGTTGATCCGCCAGCGGCGTGCCCGGCATCGCCATCAAGCAATTAATCGGGACACTATCAGGAGGCGGATCGAAATTGCTCAATACTTCAATCATTCGCAGACGATCGGTCTCTGATTCGCCCATGCCTATAATCCCACCACAGCACACTGACATCCCGCTTCCTTGCACGGCGGCAATCGTGTTAAGACGATGCTGAAACGTGTGTGTGCTCACAATTTTGGGATAAAACTCGGGCGAAGTGTCGATGTTATGATTGTATGCGGTCACCCCGGCCTCCTTGAGTTTTCGCGCTTCCGCGGGGCCGATCTCGCCTAGCGTGACGCACACTTCCATGCCAAGCCGGCTTACCTCGCGTACGATCTCGAGCACCCGTTCAAATTTTGTCGAGCCATCGCGCACACCGCGCCAGGCTGCGCCCATGCAAAAACGGGTCGCGCCTTGTGAACGTGCCCGCTTGGCCGCCGTCAGAACATTTTCAACGGACAACGACGCTTCGCGCTCGATGCCCGTGAAATAATGAGAGGACTGCGCGCAATAAGCGCAATCTTCGCTGCATCCGCCCGTCTTGATGCTGAGCAAACTGCAGCGCTGCACCTCCTCGCCGTGCCAGTGCTCGAGATGCACCGCCCGGCTCTGTGAAATCAAATCGAAAAGCGGCTGATGATACAGTGCATCGAGTTCTGCAAGCTTCATCGCAATAACGCGATGTTCAATCGCCAACCGAAAATCGGCAATCGAAAATTAATTCACCCACTTGCCGCCCTCGGAAATGAGGATCGGCAGTTCCTCCATCATGAATTGCGTTTTGCCGATTGCGCCGATCATGTGGGTGCCAGTGGCGCGGTACCATTTCTTGGACATGCTCTCGCCGGTATGACAACCCCAACTCTTGACGTAGGCGCCACGCGCGAAATCCCGCCGGTCAATCTTGGTCAACTCGCTTTCGTGCAGCCACGATTTGCAGGCGCTATCGATGTTGCTGCTGTAATCGAACATGAAACAAGCTCTGTTTGAATGGCCGAAGTACTCGAAGCCGGCAATCTTCGTCTGATCGCGCGGTTGTCCGGAGTTCAAATAATTGATGACTTCGGATCCGGCGTGAAAGTAAACCAGGTTCAGATTGAACTTGTCACGCACTGAATTGATGAGGCCGATCAAATCCTGATGCTCTTGCGGAGCGCGATCCAGATAGCCCTGTTTGTAAACAAGCCAGGTAATCTTCGCATCCGGTCCGAGCTGGGTCCGTAATTGTTCGGCACGTATTCGCGCGGCGCGAACAAAGTTCGCCCACCAATGGTCATGCGGATAAGCCTTATAGTGCTCCCATTGATAGAGAGACGGGCCGCCCACAACGATGACCCACTCACCGGACGGAAGGGAGGCCGCTTCCGATCCAAGCGCCAAGACCGACAATGAACAAATGAGGAGAAGGCGTTTCATCAACTAAAGGAGGAGCACTATTTATGCAGCGCGAGAAAATCCGCAAGTGGGACCCGTGTTAAGGTCATTGTAGGGCGTCTGTGTCAGACGCCGCCTTGATGATCTGGCGTTTCATTGAACGGAGCCGCGGGGACGCGAGCGACATAGACGGGCAGCCCGCCAGGGCGAGAGAGCGGGAGCGAACGAGTCAAACGCCCTACAATTTGGGATCGACTTCGTCTCGCACCAAATCTTCCGGCATTTGCCGTTTCCGAATCAGCGCGAACTTATTCCCGCGCACAAGTGCCTCCGCCGGCAACGGGCGCGAATTGTAATTCGAAGCCATCACAAACCCGTAAGCGCCTGCGCTCATGATGGCGAGCCGATCGCCCTCTTGCACAGTCGGCATCTCGCGATCCAGCGCAAAGAAATCGCCTGATTCGCAGACTGGACCGACAATGTCGATCCTCTCTGTGTTGTTCTTACTCGTACTCCTGCTCGATGGGAAGCTGACAGCTTCCCCTACAGACCGCGGTTCCTGAACCGGAACGATCTCGTGATAGCTGTGGTAAAGCGCTGGCCGAATCAGATCGTTCATTCCTGCATCGACAATCGCGAATTTCTTTTGACCCGTGCGCTTGATGTAACGAACCCGCGTCAGCAAAACGCCCGCGTTACCGACGAGCAACCGCCCTGGCTCAAGCAGAATTTTCAGCTTCAATTCGCGCAGCGACGGCAAGATTGCATCGACATATTGCTGGATCGACAAGCTCTTGCTCTTGTCCGTTCTCGAATCCCACCATTCCTTCGCGCCGCTCTCAAATGACGATTCGTAAACAATCCCGAGTCCGCCACCAACGCTGAAAAACTTGATTCCGTATTTCGATTTCAAGTCGCGCACAATTGGCACGACTTTCTTGATCGCTTCCGCGAATGGTGCAGCCTCGGTAATTTGCGATCCGATGTGCATCTGCACGCCGACGATGTCGATGTTGCGCATCTTCGCAGTGCGCTCGTAAACCGCAGCGATGCGATCCAGCGCGATCCCGAACTTGTTCTCGCGTGAGCCGGTCGAGATGTAATTGTGTGTGTGTGGATCGACATCGGGATTGGCGCGCAGTGCGATCGGCGCACGCAAATTTTTCGCGCCTGCGATGCGGGCGATGTACTCCAGCTCCGCTTCGCTCTCGACATTGAAACTGTAAACGCCCTTCTCGAGCGCGTACTCGATTTCTTCACGCGATTTCCCAACGCCGGCAAATGTGCAGCGCGCCGCGTCGCCACCCGCCGTGAGCACCCGATAAAGTTCGCCACCGGAAACGATATCGAAACCCGCGCCTTCGCCAGCGAGGAATTTTAGAATCGCGCGATTCGAGTTCGCTTTGACCGCGTAACAGATCAGGTGATCGAGCGGCGCAAGCGCCGCGTCGAGCCGCTGATAATGGTCGAGAATCGTGCCCGCGCTGTAGACATAAAGCGGCGTTCCAAACTGTTCGGCGACGCGCCCAAGATCGACATCTTCGCAATGAAGCTGGCCGTTGCGATAACGAAACGAATGCACTAATCAAAGCTAGCCACGAATGAAGAGCGTGGCTACACCACGTGCGCGGACTCCTGCGCACACGAGCTATCGGGGCCGCCACACTC
>VBQB01000212.1 GCA_005887855.1 Verrucomicrobiota bacterium
GGGCGGCGTCTCCGTGGATGACATGCACGCGCCGATCTCTGGCAAATTGGCGTTCGAGATCGTGTGAGAACGCAGGGTCGAGCTCAAACAGGAGCAAATGCGAATCCGGACTCATCCGTCGCGCGATCTCGCGCGAGTGTACGCCTTCACCGGGCCCGTACTCGGCGATCACGCGTGGCTGGCTGAAGTCCATCTTCCTGGCGACGCGTTCAACGAGCGCTTTCGAGCTGGGGACAATCGAGGCGACCTGAAATGGTCGCTGTAGGAAACGCTTGAAAAACAAGACACTCACGAGATGCGAATAGTCGTCCCGACCCTCCGTGTTGTCCAGTCTTGAAGTGTTGGCGATGGCGCTGAAAATCCGATCTGCTCTCCCCAACCATCCGACTCAACAAATTGAAACTGCGAAAGATCAAGGTTCTTGACTCTTCACGTATCACTCGTCATTTGTCACTGATTCGTGCGCGGTTAGCTCAGTGGTAGAGCACTACCTTGACACGGTAGGGGTCAGAGGTTCGAACCCTCTATCGCGCACCACTTCTCCTCCTTCGATGAAAGGCATTTACGCAATTTCATCCAATCGCTGAATAGCCGATTGTAACACTTTACTGTAACACTTTCCCCGTTGGCAGATCTCTCGATACTGCAAGCTCGGCGGCACTGATCCTGACGTACAGGGCAATTTGCGTGTGAGAATCGCGTCGTCTCAAGTTTCTCGATGAAATCATGAATTCGATTTCCGGGCGGACGCCGATCCTTGTTCAGGTGCCCGATCTTGATAGTGTGGGATGTGTCGTACCATTCGTTGGTAAACACGCTGAACCGATCGGACTTGCGTTTGGACAAGGTCGACTCGAGCAAATCTTTGTAGGATTCGGTTTACATCTACAACAAATTCGTCCAGCCGATCTCCTATGATTTCTGGCAAAGTCTCGTCCGGGTAACGGACTGGCTCTGCGCCAACTGGCAGCAGCCCGACGAAGGTATTTGGGAAGTGCGCGGCGGACGACGCGAATTTCTCTACTCGCATCTACACCGATATCTACCGGAATTTTTGGAACACCGATCTTCGTTCATTTGTTCAATACAAAGGAGCGCAAACCGTCGACGCCTCCACTTTATTGATGCCGCTGGTGAAGTTCAGCGGCCCGACGGATCCGCGCTGGCTGTCGACTTTGCGAGCGATCGAAAATTCGTTGGTGGAAGATTCACTTGTCTATCGCTATAACATCGGCGATGCGGTCCGCAGGTACTCCAGCGTGAACCGCCGCCTTCGACAAAAAAGTTATAACTATTTTGGCGATTTTTCGGAACTTGCAATTCCCCAATCCCGTAGTTGGCTATGTGACGCAGTCATCCACCTTGCTTGCGCTGCTCGATGAGCCATTTTGGTTCTGTCTAAAGGCGCAGCCGAAGCGAGAGCATCTGGCCGCGACCGCGCTCCGGCGTCAGTTTCACATCGAGTGTTTATCGCCTCGATTGCGTTTCCGCAAGATGACCCGAAGGGGGCCAGTCTGGTTCGTGGAAGCGATGTTTCCCGGTTATCTGTTCGCGAAATTTGTTTATGGAAAACAACATCGCGCCGTTGAAAGTTCTCACGGAATCCGAGGAATCGTCCACTTTGGGGATCGCCTAGCAACCTTGTCGGAAGATATTATGGTCGCGCTTCAATCGAGAGTAGGTGCGGAAGAAGTCGTGACTGTCGATTCTTCCATCAAAGTTGGTCAACCGGTTCAAATTACCAAAGGGCCTTTTCAAGGATTGGAGGTCGTGGTTACTCGTTTGTTGCCTGCGAAAGAACGGATTCGAGTTCTGCTTGAGTTTCTTGGGCGATCCCTTGAAACGGAGATTTCGACCGCAAACGTGCTCCCCGCCTAAGGCCGTTGGGCGATGGCGCAATGCCGTGCCGGGTGTTCAACGTCTGACAAAACTGTACAAAAATCTGACGGATTGTGCTGGTAAAACTCGGTGAGGCACACCCCGCGGAAAGAAATTCGTCGATTGTGCGCATTAGTTTGCGCTAGGCACCCCCACTGGTACGATTCCCGTATTGAAAAACGCAAAATCGCTTTTTCTGTTGAACCTCTCGCGTGTTATGCGCATTGCGCGACGCAAACAAAAGCCGTTTCCAGGCTTCACAAAGAGACGCAATCAGGAAAGTAGGAACGCAGGAATTATTTTCTTGATCTGGGTCGGTCACGCAATACAGCAGCGAGGCGAAAACTGGCTCCCAATCCATTTCTTTTTCCTGTTTTCCTGCTTTCCTGATTCATAATCTGATGAGAAGTACGTATCTATCGGCGTATCCTGAGATTTCCGAAACAGTGGAAATTGGCAGGAAAGAGTCGAGACGATTGATAATGGCGCAAATCTTGCTTGATTTAAGTCATGCTCGTAATCGCAGGCCTTCTCGTCGGCGGAATCGGCTCTCTGATGCTGATTGTCCGAGAACTGCGCAAAGCGCCGGAAGCCTACGAGGACGAACACGGCTTCCACATCGTCTCCGAGAAAGCGGTCCGGTCGGGTGTCCCGGGATCGGTGACAACGAAGACTCGCGGAACGCGCAGTAGCCGGCATCGGCCCATGGAACGCGCGCACGCGCATTAGAGTTGGCGGTGCTTTTCGGATTTGCGGAAGCAACGGATAAGAAACGCCTCGAAAGCCGGCTGCGGCTCCCCGAAACGGACTCATCTGCTATAAGCGTTGCCGGTGCGACTCCGACCTTAGGGCCGCCGCCGGCCCAAATGGTTGCTGATCTGTGATGAATCCATCCACGAAAGCATCGCCGCGGTGGTGCAGGATTGGGGATCAAGGAGCGCGGGTTTTGCGATCCTTTTGCATTGCGCCCGGTAGGCCGCGGGAAACCTCCATAGCGAGAGCTTTAACAGCCGCTCTTGCGATGATTGCCCGTGCTCCTTTTGTTGAGAGGAGGGAGCAACCCGCCCGAAGGTGAATTGTCAGAAGACGGCGGATACAAGCCCGCTCCCGTGTCCGGCGTACAAGCAAAAGTGGCCGTTCAACGAACGGCCACTTTTCAACCAAGTTTTTTAGCGCTCGAGCGGTTAGCTCATTATGTAGCGCCGCGCTAGACCGAGCGCGCCGAGGGCCGCCCCAAGCAACATTACCGTGGTGCCGCCGTCGGGAACATTGCCACCACCACCTGGGCCAAAGAGTGTCCACCCGGAAAGGCCGTAATGTTGCCCCTCCGTTAGTCCAAAAGCAGGAATCGTGATGACCCCACTCAAATTACCGACGAACCAAACTTCAGAACCGGCATTGGGGCCGTCGTACTTCGCAAAGAGGTATGAATATAAACCGGTGCCAAGATCTATGGTTGTACCGGTGCCGTTTAGAGCAAATACGGCAGTCGGCAACGTACCAAAACTATTATTTGAGCGCTCGAAGGTCTGGCCCAAAGCCGCATCCGTGCTGCCAAGAGCCATGCCAATCAAATGATTGACATAAGCCGTTCTGGCATCATCACCGGATGGTATGCCGAAGAACACTTTGCCCAACTCTTGGTTGTCACCGATAGTAAGTGCGCTGGCATTGGTACTGAATGCAAGCATTACGGCGCAAAAGGCCGCGGAAAGCACCGCCAGTTTGTTTGTGGGAATCATTTTTAGTTTCATCTTGCACACTAACATAGCAACCCCTGTGCCAAAATGAAAAGCGTCGTTAAGGAATATTGTAAGTATCTATATACTAATGAGTTAATAGGTTGACGTGAGTCCTCGAACTTGTGCCGCTCCAGCCACGAAATCGTAAGGTATTCCGACGATCGTAAGGTATTCCGACGATTCGCCAACAGCCCAGAAGAAAAGAGAACACAACAACGACTTCCCAGGGTTCTGCCCGCAATCCGAAAGTTACCATCAGGGTCGGTGGTGGCGGGCCAGTTGAAAATACCTCAAAGTGAGCATCCATTGCGAACAATTGGTACGTTTTTCGAATACGCATTGTAATTCCCCGCCCAGCAAAGACATTACCGGCGGAGCTGAGCGGGCTTGAGATGGAGAAGTATTGGGCAATTATCGCTGACACAGTTGACGGTTTGGATTAGACCTTGGCGATGCCGCGCCAGCTGCGCATGCTCCATTTCACCGTCTCACCGAATTTACCGTCGGTTGTGATTGCCGGATTCTGCTGCTGGAGTCTTATTCAAAGCTCCCGGGTCTCGCAGTGGACGGTTTCTCTGATAATTGGTGATGTTTAATTGAAGATCCCAGATCAAAGCGGAGTTATCCTGAGCGATTGCCAGTTGCAGGGCCTGTTGAGCAGTCTCGATAGCCTCAGAGAACCGGCCGGTTTCCGCGTACCCTGCCGCCAGTGTTCGAAGAACGACTACGTCCGCGTAGCCGGCATGCTTGAGCACCTTTTTTGCCAACTCAACCGCATTTGTGCCGTCCCGCAGCGACGCATCTGGAGAGGTAGCGAGCACCCAAGCCAGGTAG
>VBQB01000213.1 GCA_005887855.1 Verrucomicrobiota bacterium
CAATTGCTTCGCCGGACATTGCGCGCGGCGACCAGCGGTCGAGTAGCAGCTGCTCAATGGGAAAGTCTGCTCTGCGGATTTCGCTACCTTGAATCATATGTAGCTGCACGATAGCTGACGGTGAATTCTGTGATCAAGACGTCAAGCGAACGAAAGTCAGAAAATCGCTTTGAATCTGGAGAAACCATAAAGCCGCATTGGAAGATCAGCGGCAAAATACCGCACTAAAATCTGTGTTGTGTTATAACGTGACGACCACAATCGGATTTCGTTAGCACCGACTTCCGTGAAGACAACATTTTCTGGAATTACGCTCGCCGGTGGATTCACCAGGATGAGCAGTTGGCGATTTTCGGCGTCCGATCTATAACCACTGGATCTCTATCGGACCAACTCGATGAAAATCGTCGCAATTCTCGCCACCTACAACGAAGAGCGCTTTGTTGCGAACTGCGTTCGAAATCTCGTCGCACAAGGGGCTTCGATCTATTCATCTTCCCCCTCTCGGCTCGCCGACGCTTGCTCAAGCCGGCCCCGCAAGTAGTTCTCAACAAACCGTAAAACTATCACTGCATCATACCTTACGTGTGGCGGCTTTTTGTCTTGACAACGCGGCGCAATTTTTCGCAAAACCCTTTTTACGAAAGCACACCCAAACAAGAACTCTGCCAAACAAAGAAAGGAAAATTACAGGTCCTATGAAACCATTAATTCTATTCAAAACAACAATTCCACCACTTCTAGTCTCGGTGCTTCTCGTCTGCTTTGCGTTTTTTCCGAGCGCGCAAGCGGTTGTCCCGGCCCCTGACGGAGGCTACCCGAACGGCAATACGGCTGAGGGAACCTTGGCACTTTTTAGCGTAACCAGCGGGATCGATAACACCGCTCTTGGTTTTACAGCGCTCTTCAACAACACCACCGGGTTCGGAAACGCGGCCACTGGCTGGCGAGCACTCTTTTTCAACAGAACGACATCGCGCTCGTTCACAACACAACAGGCAACTTTAACACGGCCAGCGGTGCCCATGCGCTCAATCTCAACGCAACCGGCAGCTCCAACGTTGGCTTGGGCTTTGAAGCCGGTTTCAATATCACGGGAAGTGGCAATGTCTGTATCGGCCAGGGCGTCTTTGGTCTTGCTGGGGAGAGCAACGTGACGCGCATTAGAAACATCGGCTCGACGGCGCAGGCTAACGGCATCTTTGTTACTGTAGGCGCTGGCGGCAAACTCGGCTTCCAAGTCTCCTCGCGACGCTACAAAGACGACATCAAACCCATGAATAAGGCCAGCGAAGCGCTCTTCGCGCTTAAACCGGTCAGCTTCCGCTACAAAGAGGTGAGTGCCCAGCTTGAGGTCAACAAAACTGCCGGGCAAATCGCTCTCAACAATCAGTAAAGGAGTGCGGTTGCTAGGCTTAGAAGACGCAATCAACTACGCGCAGAAGTGTGGGCGTCCCGACGCAGAATCCCCGGTTTGTCAATCGGGGATTGGCCAGGCCCAAAAAAATCAGTGCTTTTCCCGATAGCCAGCGCCTCCGCGAGTTTTCTATTGTCGATCCAACGCGGGACAGAGTCAGGATTTTTCCAGCTCCGGAAGAGTTTTGAGAACTTGGGCCGGCAAATCTCGGAGAAGAATGATGAAAAGCGATTGATTTTTGATAAAAGCGACGAGCATGAAATTCGCAGCAGTGTTTATATTCATTTCCCTTCTGCTTGCATCGCAGACATTCGCGGTCTTACGCCCGCTCTTTCCAGTCAAACCAGAGCCGCCACTTCGCGGCGGAGTGATCGTAATAGGAGATGAAATGATTCAACCCGGCAAGCATCCGCCAGATGCCAAATGCGCCAACGCATTTAGTCGAAATGCTAAAACGATATGACAAGGGGGACGCGCAGCCGTTTAACGCTTTCGCGGGCGACCTTGAATTACTCCACGAAGCGCGACGACAACAACAAAAGGACGGCGAGCAGATCGAGGAGGAATAACGGCGATTGCACTTGCGACGAATTGATCGTCGCTGGTAAGCGCCAGCCACCGCCACCCCGTCACAATTGCGAGTACGTGAGGAAACGCAAAGCACTAATTCCGCTATCCACGAAGGTTGCCAATGAAATGGTTGCGATTGTGCGCGATGGCGGCGTGTCGAGCGCGAAGTGGACGCGATGTTTTTCAACCGCGATGGACGAATTGGCACGACCGCTGCTGAACGGTTCGCACGGCGCTTGATCGTAAACACACGCAGCGGCCCAGCCGTTGGCTGCATCGCATGTTAGGCCTTGGTTCATCGCGCATTTTCTTCAACACGCCAGCGAGCATCTCTTGCATTCGTTCAGATGGTTGTGAGTCCGATCGGAGGAGCTTCTGTCGCTTGAGGTGGGCTCTCGCCACGTAAATCTTAGGAGCGCTTCTATTAGCTGATATGGCGACAGCGCCTCGTTAACTCATCGGAAAAACAGTCGTTGGCTCCGAATGCTGCTCATTACATCTAACGCCCCAAACTGAGCGACCGGCGAGGCGGACTGTTAGCCGCAAAACGCTCTTGATCTCCTCCGCCGAGACGGTTCGCTCCAGTGCATGGTTAGGCGCGGCGCTCATTGGTTTTTCTTTACCTTTCTCACCTTCTCGAAGTGTCGAGAAAGGTAGGCTCCAAGAATCACAACTCCCGCTAAGAATGAGGCACACTCCGAAGTCATCCCAATAACAACGGGGAAGAAGGATAGCAGCGCTATCCCCGCGAAAAGATTTAGCGAACCCCAAAAGAAGTTCAGCAGCGCGGATGAGTTACCTGCACCGTGCGGCTTGGCGAACGGGGTTGGGAGCGGCTCGCCGCGCAAACCGCTAATGAGATGGGGGACACAGTTGCAGAGGAAAGCCCCTGCGAAGAAATTTGCAACTAAGTAACCAGCGAGCATGGCTAGGAACGCCTAACGAGAAAAAGATCAGCCACCGCTGGCGGGAACGAGCATGGGATCGCAATGGAGACGCTTTCATACTTTCATGCGAGGCATGGGAGCGGCGAGCGGCAGGTTGCATCGCTTGGTTAGGTCTCGTTGCTACGAAGCTGGAACGATCGCTCCGCAGCGCGTACACTCAAGCACTCGCTTACGCATGATGAGCAGCCACCCAAGCAAACCTCCGACGAAGGAAGCGACGATAACGAAAATGGAAAAACCACCGACGATGACAGTACCCGCGCCAGTGCCGACCTTGTGTGCAGACGCAGTCAACTGAGCATCGCGGACGGCTGCTCGCTGCTGATAGGTGAGTGGGTACCAGTTCATCATCTGAGATCGGCTTACCGGATACCACCTCGCCGACGATGGGCTCGGGAACGTCGTGGGCTACAAGGCGCGCGCGAATGTCACGCTCAGCCGACGTAGATGTCTGTGTGCTCGCAGCGTCAGTAACAATGAGCATGAGCACGCCGAAAAGTAGCGGCGGCGATGCGCACTGGCTGTCCCGGAAGCTGGTTAGTAATGTCCATGGATTTTGCATTGGAACATCGCACCAGCCCGGTCATGCGGGCGGACCGCCAACGTAATCCCCGGTGCTTTAGTACTGGTAAATCGCTCCCGCACCCAAAGGAATGCGGAGGGAAGCCAGTTAAGAATCGCGAAAAACAGGTTTTCCATAACTGCCTACCAGTCTTTGAAGTCGCCCGCGGTACTCGTGCGTTTCGATCACGTTGCCAGCATCATCGAAAACGCGGATCACAGCGTGATGGGAACGGCTGTAAAACTTTGCGTAGCCGATTGCGTTGCTGGCTGCGTTTGGCTCACCGTACCACAACCGGCCAAACGCCAGCGAATTGTCTTGACAAGCAGGCGAGATTTTTTCAAAACTCGACGCAGGTAATCATCAAGAACAAACCTGCATGGGGGAACAAGGGCAGAAAGCTTTTCTCCCGAAACTTTCTCCCCCTTTTTCAGGTGTGCACTGCCAGGGTCAACCAGACCGGGGGAAAAACCAAAAAAGGATCATCCGGCTAAAAGATCATCTTGTGATTGAAATTGCTGCCTTGATAGCCGCCGTGGCCGGCGTTCTGCGAGCGGCCTAGGACGGTTTTATTCGCCGATTCGGCTAGAGCAAATTAATCCCGACAAACAGGCAAAGAAAAATAGCACCGATCACGAAGCCCCAAATCGCGATGTGATTTAACCACGCGACGGACTTGTCTGTCGCGACCGGGAATGTGGCTCGCACAATTGCCGCCACCGTTTCATCCAGTTGCGAAAATCGTTCAAGATTATTCGCTGTTTCCGTGGCTGTCTTGTGAGATTCCAGTTGCGCTTTCCGCATGCCAAAGATCACTGCCATGATCGAAGCAACAAAGCAGGCCC
>VBQB01000214.1 GCA_005887855.1 Verrucomicrobiota bacterium
GAGGCTCCGAATAATCAAACGGTCGATCCAGCATACGCATGCGAGCTGTGGGATCCGGCCACCGGCACGTGGACAACGATGGCGAGCCTGACCAAGGTTCGAACCTACCACTCCACCGCGCTGTTGCTGCCCGACGGGCGCGTTTTGTCGGCAGGAGGAGAGATCGGAGGAGCCTCAGCAGAAATATATTCGCCTCCTTATCTGTTCCACGGCTCCCGTCCGACTATTACGTCAGCGCCCACGAGCGTTCGGTACGGGCAGTCGTTTTTCGTGGGCACGCCCAACGCCACGAGCATTTCAAACGTCACACTGCTCGCGCTTTCTTCCGTGACACATGGCTTTAACATGGGCCAGCGCATTAGCCGGCCCCTGTTCTCGCAAGCTACGGGGGGCCTCAACGTGACGGCGCCTTCAAACCCCAACACCACTCCGCCGGGCTACTACATGCTGTTCATCCTGAATTCGAACGGCGTTCCTTCAGTGGCAAATATTGTCCAAATTAATGATACCACACCTACCCCAACCCCGACCCCAACGCCAACTCCTAGGCCGACTCCAACCCCCACCCCGACCCCAACGCCAACCCCTAGGCCGACTCCGACTCCGACCCCGACCCCGACCCCAACGCCAATTCCTAGGCCGACTCCAACTCCCACCCCGACCCCAACGCCAACTCCTAGGCCGACTCCAACTCCCACCCCGACCCCAACTCCTACAGCAACTCCAAGTCCTACGCCGACACCGACTCCCACGCCCACACCGGTTCAGCCGCCAGCCGCCCCGAGCAACCTGACAGCAACGGCCGTCTCGGCTAGCCAGATCAACTTGTCATGGACGGACAATTCGAACAACGAAACCGGGTTTAAGGTGTACCGCTCTAAGCGTGGCAGGAGGTTTAAGGGACTCAATATTGTAGGCGCGGATGTCACCACGTTTTCGAATACCAGACTCCGGGCCTCGACTAGATATTACTATCGGGTTCGTGCTTACAACTCGGGAGGTAATTCGGCCTATTCGAATACTGCGAGTGCCACGACCAACCCCTGACCCCCCGCATGAACGTCAACGATACGAGAAATGTACGGTTATGAGGCCTGTTTTGCGACAGTTTAGGAGAAACAAAATTATGACTGGCGTACTCACTGTTATTCTAGCGGTCACGGCGGGAGTGGTTACTTTGCGGGAGACATTTGGACAGATGACCGATTACACAGTCTCGGAGCTTTCTGGTGGCGTTCCCTGGCGGCTCAATAACTTCGGCGATGTAGCGGGTAAAGGCGGTGATTCTCCTTCAGGAGAGATTCTAGCTACCATCTGGCATCACGGCAGCCGTCGGCACCCAAAGCATTTGGGTAAGCTTCACGGCGGCGAATATAGTTCCGCTTCGGGTATCAACGATGCGGGAGAAGTCGCTGGAGAGGCGAATACTGCTGAGTCGATCGTTCCATTTGTCGGGACGCCTAAGGGCGTCCTTCAGCGGATTCCGCTGCTGCCCGGTGACAACTGTGGACAGGCGCTTGGCATCAATAAGCATGGCCACGTGGTTGGATACTCTTCGGGCCCGAATGGAACGAAGGCTTTCCTTTGGACGCGAAGTGGGGGCGTGCACAATCTCGGCGTTCTGCCCGGCGGCAATTATAGCAGAGCCTGCGACGTCAACGACTTGGATGAGGTTGCCGGCACATCTGGGAGCGCGGCTGGTGAGCGTGCCGTCCTGTGGACCAAAACCGGCGATGTGCGCGATCTTGGGACGCTGCCGGGATATACGTCGAGCGAGGCGAGCGCGATCAACAACAATGGGGATGTTGTTGGGTACTCGAAAGGTCCCCGGGGCATACGCGCTTTTTTGTGGACTCAAGCAACTGGAATGCAGGATCTGGGGGCGCTCCCCGGTGGAAACTCCAGCCAAGCGCTTGGTATCAACGACATGGGTGCTGTGGTTGGAAGTTCGACAAGCTCGTCGGGAGATCGCGCCTTTATATGGACACAACAAGAAGGCATGAGAGATCTGAACAGCGCAGCCTCTGTGGCTCTCGGGGTAGTGTTTGTTGAAGCACACGCGATAAACTCCAGAGGTGAGATCCTTGTGATGGGGGGTGCTATGCACGAGTCCAACGGGAGTGGCGACGCGGCTTCGCAATGCGCGCCGGCCCCTCCGTCGAGCTTCCTGCTGACACCTGTTTCACGATGACGGATGGCTATGCGCGGATAGTTACTTCAAAATTAAGCCAGTTTTTCGATGCTCGAGGGCTAGCTGCCGAGATGCGCGCGACTAAGTTTGCGGAACTAGCCCGATTGTCCGATTGCTGGTGATCCCTTCAGAATCTGCCTTGGAGGGCACTCCGGCGTCGCCATCTTCCAGTTCGAGTTGACGCACGACGTACGAATCGGGGCAGAGAAACCGATCGACCGACGCTGGCTGGAGCCTATCTCGAGCAGCGACACCACATCCTGCTGGCGACCCAGTCTAAACTTGGTTCCAGTCTAGAATTGTAATTATCAATTTTTTTAAAAAAAGGGGCTTGACACCCACCGTACAAACACGATTAATCGATGCCAACCTATGACCGGCTGGACGTCGCTTCCTCTTAATCGTCCACTGAAGTCGGGAGGTGGAGGACGCGTTTGGCGTGGCACTAACATTGGCCGACGAGCGGGCGCTTTCGATGAACGCCAGTCCGTTCCGCTCGATCCAGTCGCTCGCTGATTACATCGGCATCCTCATAATAGACGCCCGCAATGGCTGAGAATAAGGTCTTCTTGATCACTGGGACGCGAAAGGGCATCGGTCGCGCCTTGATCGAGCATTACGCTGGCAGTGGCTGCCACGTCGTCGGGTGCAGCCGGTCCCCGTTTGAAGGAGAACTCCCGAACTATCGGCACTACTGCCTCGACGTTGGCGACGAGCCGGCGGTCAAGAGAATGTTCTTGGAGATCAGAAAGCACGACGGCCGGCTGGATATCCTCATCAACAACGCCGGCGTGGCCTCGATGAACCATTCGCTTCTCACTCCCATCGCGGCGGTGAACAAGATCATGGAGACCAATTTCACGGGCACGTTTCTCTTCTGCCGCGAAGCCGCGCGCCTCATGCAGCTCCACCGCTACGGGCGCATCGTAAATTTCGCCACCGTGGCCGTTCCGCTGAAACTGGAGGGCGAAGCGGTCTATGCCGCCTCCAAAGCCGCCGTGATTTCCCTCACCCAGATTCTGGCGCGCGAGTTCGCGGACTTCGGCGTCACCGTAAACGCGATCGGCCCCGCGCCGATCAGGACCGACCTGATCCGTGGCGTGTCACCCGAGAAGCTCGACGCACTGATCGAGCGCCAGGCAATCAAGCGCTATGGTGAGTCGCGGGATGTGATCCAAGTCATCGACTTTTTTGTGCAACCCGCAAGCGACTTTGTGACCGGCCAGGTCATTTTCCTGGGAGGCGTTTGATGTTCATTGATTTTCTATTCGAGGTGTTCCGCCAAAATGCGGAGTCCGAGGCGGTCATATGGCACGACCAGAGTTTCGCATACGGCAAACTTTTGGACTGGACGAATCATTGGCGCAGCTATCTGCGGGAAAATCGGATCGCGACCGGAACGGTCACAGCCGTCGAGGCGGATTTTTCGCCAAATGCGATCGCGCTCATGTTGGCGCTGGTTGAAAGCGGCTGCATCGCGGTCCCGTTGACGTCTTCTGTCGCTGCGAAGAAAGCCGAATTCATGGCGATTGCCGGAGTCGAGGCGTTGCTCGAACTCGATGCGCGTGATGAGGCGCGACTGACGCGTTTCGAGCGACCCCCAGTGCACGAAATCCTGCAGCGGCTATGCGAGCGCGGGCATCCCGGGCTGATTTTGTTTTCCTCCGGCTCGACGGGGCAGAGCAAGGCGGCCGTCCACGACATCGTTGGCATGCTCGGCAAGTTCAAGGTCCGCCGGCATGCGCGACGCGCCATCACGTTCCTGCTTTACGACCACATCGGCGGCTTCAACACGATGCTCTACCAGCTCTCCAACGCAGGATGCATCGTGACGGTGCAGGATCGCGATCCCGACACCGTGTTGCGCGCAGTCGAACGGCACAAAGTGGAACTACTGCCCACTTCCCCGACGTTCATCAACCTTATCCTCCTGAGCGAAGCGTATCGCCGTTACGATTTGTCTTCGTTGAAAATTGTCACCTACGGGACGGAGCCGATGCCGGAGAGCACGCTGCACCGGTTTCATCAGGTGCTGCCCCACATCGAGCTTCAACAGACTTACGGGCTGTCGGAAGTCGGCATCTTGCGTTCGAAATCACGCTCGTCCGATTCACTCTGGGTCAAGCTGGGGGGTGAAGGCTTTCAGACCCGTGTCGTGGACGAGATCCTCCAAATCAAGGCGGAATCGGCGATGCTCGGCTATCTCAACGCGCCAAGCCCCTTCACCGACGACGGCTGGTTTAATACCGGTGACAAGGTCGAAGTGGACGGCGACTATTTCCGAATCCTCGGGCGCCAGTCTGAAATCATCAACGTCGGCGGCCAGAAAGTTTACCCGGCGCAAGTCGAAAGCGTCGTGCAAGAAATGCCAGAAGTCGCAGAGGTGTCAGTCTATGGCGAGAAAAATGCCATCATGGGTCAGATCGTGTGCGCCGCGATTCGACTTCGGGAGTCGCGCGACGCGCGGCAGTTCCATCGCGAGCTCAGGCAGTTTTGCCGGGAGCGGCTCCAGGAGTTTCAGATTCCCGTCCGAGTCAGGCTGGTGGAAAATGCGATGCACGGGGAACGCTTCAAAAAGAACCGGCGAGAAAACGTGGCCGTCTGATGAAGTTCAAGCCAGACACGCTGGCGAGCGCCCACGAGCAGATGGCGCTCGTCAAAGCTCAATCCACCGGGGGCTTTTTCACGAACTATTTCCGCCAGGAAATGGTGGGACCACAGATTCTCACCGCCGCAACGGCTCGGAGCGTCTTGCTGGCCAATGACGAACACGATTTCTTCCGGCTCTATTTTTTTACGAGCGATCTAGCCGACCTCGAGCAGAACCTGCGTGACGCCGACCTTCCAGGCGACATAGTCGCTGGTTACCTCACAAAGGCGGCCGACGAAAGCATTGCCGCTGCGTTTCAGCAATCCGGATTCAATCCCATCGCTACTTACCGTCGCATGATAACCTATCGATTGCCCCCACAGCGGCCAAATCCCACGCTGGAATACGCAATCGGTGCCGACGTCGACCAGATCTACGAAGATCTCTTTCAGACTTTCAACAAATACACCGATCACCTGCCCACCAAAAATCGCTTGCAGCGGTACGTGGAAAATCAATGGGTCATCGTCAACCGCCAGGCCGGCCGGATCCTTGGCGCGGTGTGTTTCCAGCTTCAAGGCCCGCGGGTGAACTACAATTACCTCTACAACTTTGGCCACAACGGCCTCGATTTTCTCCGACTGCAAAATAATTTTTACGGCGTGATGCATCAACGCGGCATTTGCGCCGGGTTCCTCTGGATCAACCAGACCGACACCCGCCTCGCTGCGCTGCATGAGTCGATGGGCTGGCGCTTTGACGGCCTTCAGGATTATTTTTATCTTCGGTAGATGTCACGCCCGACAACGTTCGCGGGTTTCTGTTAACGAGATACTATGAGCCGATCATAGCTATGCAACTAAGCCTCACGGAAATTCCAGATGATTTTGATCTTCTGTTAAGCGGAGTGATTGATTCGTTCGGAATACTCGAGATGATCAGTGCCATTGAAGATGAATTTCAAATACAAATGGATTTGGCCCTTTTAGATGCCGAAGACATCACAAGAATTGGGCCGCTGGCACGATATATTGCAGAGAGTGCAACCCGGCGCTGATTGTAATCCGCTAATAATTCGTTAGACTTCGGGTATCGACTATAATGATTCTGTCTCACAATGCGGCTATCTTGATTCACGCATTCAATCACAGGCTCGGCAGCATCCGGCGAGATTTGCAGGAATTGCGGGCTGAGAAAGTTCTCACTGCGTTTCCAAGGTAATGGATGGGAGGGCCAATCGCGATCATTGCATCGCTAAGACTTCGTGATTTCACTGGCAAAGTTGGGATCACGGTCCGGAGGAATCGTCGGAACTATGGAGTCGGACTCCATCTCGGCCTTTGTGTATTGAAGGAGCAGGCACACGATGCAGCGAAGATCTGACCGTGGCGACGTTCTAGCGAGTGGTAACCGTGAGACTGTACGCGAGCGACTGCTGCCAGGCTTAAAAAACAGGATTCTTCAGGTGCTCGCTCGAATTGCACCGGGCGCCACAACTACGCGCGTCCGCCTCAACCGCTGGCGCGGCGTCAACATCGGGAAGGATGTTTGGATAGGGTATGACGCGATAATAGAAACGTCGTGCCCGCACCTGGTCACCATTCGTGACCGCGCCGCGATCGGAATACGCGCCACCATTATCGCGCATAATCGTGAACAGCAAGGCGTAATGATCGAGGAAGACGTCACACTCGGTCCCGGAGTAATCGTACTGCCAGACGTAACTATTGGGCGCGGAGCGATAGTGACCGCCGGAAGCGTCGTCACTAAGTCCGTTGCTCCTAAAACCATGGTGCAAGGGAATCCGGCGCAACCCATCGCCACAGTGGAAATCCCGTTTGGACCCGGGGTTTCGTTAAAGGAGTTCGCGAAGGGTCTGCGACCAATCCGATAGCGGTCGCGGATGGAACATCATGTGAAGGCGAAAGTCACGGTGGCAACCGGTGAACAGAGCTGGCTCGGTCGATTATTCTCAGTTGATGCTTTGAACATGCTGGGACGCTTCGATGCTGGAAGCGGCGCCGCAGGACGAAGGCGGCGCATCGCGAGGATCGATAAGCCGCAATTGTGAAAACGATCGGAACCCTTCTGTTTACTCTGTCCGCGTTAGGCGGATTGAGCGGCTTTTCCGCCCCGCGCTGCGGAGCCACGGTTTACGATTCCGACGGATCGGAGGCGAGCGTTCGGGCGTGCATCCACTCGGCGGCGGACGGCGATATTGTAACGCTGCCTGCCGGCACATTTAGCTGGACTTCAGGTTTGGACATCACGAAAGGCATTACCCTTCAAGGCCAAACGACTGTATCCGCCGCCGGGACATCCAACCCAGCGATAAAAGACGCCACAATCATTCGCGACGACATTCCCAGGACTGGTTTCTCAGGGATAGTCAGCGTACGGATCACTCCTAGCCAATCGTTTCGCATGACGGGAATTACGTTTTCACCTGGGAGTCTTACGACGAAGCCTCCCGGTGACGGCGCGTTTCGCCTAAATAGCTCCGGCGCGACAGCCAATAACTCTATGCGCATCGACCATTGCCATTTCGCTTCACTTTATCAGGGTAAACTGATCTGGCCTAGCGGCTGGGTCTATGGGGTCGCGGATCATAATGTGATGGAATGTCCCGGGAACACTTACCCGTTTTTTGTTACACATGCGACCTATGGAGCGGCTAATCAAAAAGGTGGCAATGGGTCGTGGGCCGACTATCCGTGGTATGGAACGGATAAGTTCTTTTTCATAGAGGATAATACGATCATCAGGATCAACGCACTCCGTGTAAATTCTCTCGTTGATACGCTTTTTGGTGCGCGGTGGGTCGCACGTCATAATTACTTAAAGGACTGTATCCCTAATGGTCACGGAACGGAAGGCTGGGCTGTCCGGGGCCAGCGTGCTAATGAGTTTTACGATAACACGATCAACATCACGGTGAATTGGGGCGGGGGTGCAGATCGATCTGGCACGGCTCTTTGGCATGATAATACATTTCTTGGGGTAATGTCGGCAAACAATGCGAGCATGTGTAATCTGCCTAACTTCCGCGAAACGCCCGCACGCCCTCGTCCAATTTGGAGAATAGCGGACGGAACAAACCCGTGGGACGCAAACGACACGGAAGGAAACGGGACTTTCGTGGAGGGACATCTGCCGTTTCTATTCGATTCCGGGACGGACACTAGCTCGGTTAACTCGCAAGGCGTCATTCATGATTCGACGAAAAATTGGGCGGTGAATCAATGGGTTGGGTATAGCATAAAGAACACTAATCTCACTAATGCCTATGGTTCCTATGTCATTTCCAACACGTCAAACACGATTACATACCACTATTACAGTGGCGCCGATACTGGAGGCCGCTATTTGATCTTCAATCAAGGCGACCGTTACGAGATTCACCGGGTTCTGATAATGATGGATCAGAACGGGCGCGGCAAGACCGACCTGATCACAGGCGTCCCGCCGATCAACAAGACCACTGGCAAGGCCTCCTGGCCGCATTCTGCGTTAGAACCGTGCTATTCTTGGAATAACGTCCATGCGCCAACCGGTAGCGCGATGCGTTTTAATGCTCCGGCGCAGCAACCGACAACAAAGGAGAATGTCGATTTCTTCAACCTTGGTATCGACTTTCCTGCCGACACCACGCCGGCGGCAGTCTCGAGCCGTTACAAGGCAGCGCTGAATGGAGTCGATTATACTGGAACATTTGTTTACCCTCATCCTTTGGTAACAGCGGCACCGACTCCAACGCCGAGCGCTACACCGAGCTCCCAGCAACACCTCCAGAAAAAAGAAGCAAAAAAAGCAAAAACGCTAAAAAGAAGAAAAGGAG
>VBQB01000107.1 GCA_005887855.1 Verrucomicrobiota bacterium
TTCCCTTCGTAAAAGGCGTACTCGGTATCACAATAATTGCAGCGCAAATCGCAGAAAGTCAGTCGCACAAAAACACACGGCCGCCCTGCCCATGTGCTCTCACCTTGGATCGAGTAATAAATCTCGTTGATGCTTAGCGATTTTTCGCGTTCCGGCGTTTCTAGCGAACGGTGCACCTTCGACGATCTTACCGGAAGAGCTGCAAGGCAAGCTTGGCAGCGAAGCAAACCATTACCACCGCGGTTAGCGCCTGAGTCCCGACTTGCCACATGGGTCGCGCGAAAATTCCAGCACCTAAACGGATCGCTATGCAAAGCACAACCGTCCATGTGAGCGCACCGAGAACCACCGCGCATGCAAGCATTAGTGAGATCAAGAATGATGGCGGGGCCATTATGCTCTGCTGACTGCCGACCACCGCGAGCCAGAATCCGATATTCCATGGACTCGACATCACGAAGAGCAATCCCAGTAAGTAACCTCCCTTGCCGCGTTCCTGTTTCGCTAGTCCTGGCACGTCCAGACTCTTCGCGCGACAGGTCGTTTTCCAGGCGGCGCGAGAAAATACAGCCGTGAGAACGAGCAGAAGCACCAGGCTGATTGCGCCGAGCGCAGTGCGCACACCCTGGTTGTTGAGCAGTGCGCCGGCACCTGCCGCCACTGCCAAGGCCCAGATAAAATCTCCTGTGCATGCGCCCAATCCCACACGCCACGTCTCCCAAAATCCGCCGCCTTGTTCTCGCGGAAGTAATCCGCGTCGAATCATCTCCGCGTTCACCGGTCCAGGCGGCCAAGCCACCGACCAGCCGAGCACGAATCCGTTAAACAAGATCGACATCAAAAATGGCCCGCGTTTCAACGCTGGGCTGTCTCCTGATCAACGAACGATCACAACCCGCACTTCGTGCCGGCTTCGGCAACGCTGGAGCGGGTTCGGAGAAGAGACGCCAGATAAGAATCGACAGAAGGTGCGGTACTGATTCGCGCTAGATTGCCCGGTGTCTGAAGGCGCGAGAAAATCGCGTAAGCAATCTTGCTTCGCGGGACACTCTTTTCACCGTAGCCCGACGGGATGTTGCTCGACCAGTAGCGGACGTATTGCACGCCGAGGCGATTCTCCATTCCGAGAAAAATTGTGGAATGTCCGTGCTCGCTTTTGCCTACCTGCCGGGACCAAAAGATTTTCATGAAATCGCCCGGCTTCGCCTGATTAAAGTTGTCGAAGTTTTGGCCAAGCCCCAATTCATGGAAGAGACGGGCGGTGCCCGGCCCATTTGCATTCCACCGGCCCCAAATTCCTTCGCCGTCCCGCTGATCTCGAATGATGAGCTGCTCCAAAGTGACAAAATCGAAGTGAACCTGACCGCGCGCGCGCAAAGCCTCTAGCGTTCTAATGAAGACGAGGTAGGTGGCGCCCGAACAGAAACTCGGCGAGGCCGCCGAAGGCAGAATAAAAAATTTGCCGGACTCAAAATGGGCCGACGATTGCAGGCGGATCTTGGCGAAATGCGAAACAGAGTAACGGCCGCCCTGCGGCATTTGTTTGATCTGCTCGAGAATCAGGCCGTTGTAATCTTCAGCAAAAGATGTCCGCATCGTGAGTCCAAGAATCACGATGAAAGCCGAAGCAATCAGTTTTCTCACGAGGGGATAAGTAAACGCCAAATCCATGTCTGGCAACGGCTGTAGGCTTTCGGAAGTGTGGGACGCGTGTCCTCGTCCGCGGGAGATGTGGGGTGGATCGAGCAGTCCCTTGCTCGATGCCAAGTAATGGCGGCGAAGCCGCGCTTTATTTGGCATCGCCCGCGGAGCGACCTATCCATCAAAATTTCCCGCGACTGAGGACAGTCGGCAACCACACCACCAGTTGGCTTTTGCGACGCAGTATGCTAGACGAAAGCGGATGCTGCGTTTCACAAAAATGAACGGCGCGGGCAACGATTTCGTCCTGATCGACAATCGCGCGGGCGACATTCATCTCGACCGCAGCCAAATCGCACGCCTTTGTGATCGCCATCGCGGCATCGGCGCTGATGGGGTTTTGTTGCTCGAAAAAGCGTCCAACGGCGCCGATTTTCGGATGCGTTATTTTAACGCCGATGGCGGCGAAGCGGAAATGTGTGGCAACGGCGCGCGGTGCTTCGCGCGTTTCGCGAATAAGGTCGCGGGCGCGCAGGGAACGATTTCGTTTGAAACTCCGGCGGGCGTAATTGGCGCCGAGCTTACTCATGACCTGGTGACGCTGCAAATGACCGAGCCGACTGACTTGCGATTGAACGTCACGGTTCGCGGCGTGAATGAAAACAAAACCGTTCATTTCATCAACAGCGGAGTGCCGCATGTGGTCGTTCCCGTGTCGCAAATTGATGATGTTGATGTGCGGCGACAAGGCGCGGCCATCCGACACCACGAAATGTTTTCGCCAAAAGGCGCAAACGTAAATTTCATCGAGAAACGCGGAACAAAACAAATTGCTGTTCGGACTTATGAACGTGGTGTGGAAAGTGAAACGCTTGCCTGTGGCACGGGGGTCGTTGCCAGCGCTCTTATCTTCGCTGCTCTGGAAAAGATTGACGGTCCGATCGGCGTTCTCGTGCGCGGTGGAAATGAACTTCAGGTCGGGTTTGAGAAAATGGGAACGCAATTCAAGAACGTCACTTTGACCGGTCCCGCCGATTTCGTTTTTGAAGGTACTATCGAGCTGTAGAGGCGCGTGTCCTTACGCGCATCTGGTTGTTACACGCACCTATTGCGACTGAGGACAGCCGCCCCTACAATTCACCGACATGTTTCGCGGCACGTTTACAGCGCTCGTCACACCGTTTCGCGATGGCGCGATCGACGTTTCGCCTTTGGAAAAACTAATCGAAACACAAATCGCGGCCGGCATTACCGGAATCGTTGCGGTTGGGACAACCGGCGAATCCCCCACCCTTTCGCACGAAGAACGTGAGCAAGTCATCCGGCTTGCGGTCACGACCGCAAACAAACGTTGCCAGGTCCTTGCCGGCACGGGATCAAACGCCACGCATCACGCTGTGGCCGATACAAAGATGGCTGAGAAACTTGGCGCCGATGGCGCGCTTCTAGTCGCACCTTATTACAACAAGCCGAGCCAGGAGGGGTTGTTCCGCCATTTCAAAGCCATAGCGGATGGCACCTCTTTACGGGTCATGCTCTACAATATTCCCGGCCGTTGCGGCGTGGATATCGGGCCTGATACCGTTGCGCGTCTGGCGACGGAATGCCGAAATATCGTGTCAATCAAGGAGGCGGGCGGGAGCGTTGAGCGGGTGAGCGAATTGCGCAGGCGTTTGCCCGAGTCATTTACGATTTTGAGCGGTGACGATTCACTAACACTGCCGTTCATGTCGGTTGGCGCGGCCGGGGTCGTCAGCGTAGTTTCGAACTTGTTTCCTGCGGAAGTTTGCGCGCTTGTTCGCGCGTTTGAATCGGGCGATGTGAAGTTGGCGCAGAAATTGCATCGCAAATTGTTTCCGCTCTTCAAAGATTTGTTCATCGAACCAAATCCGGTGCCAATAAAAACAGCGCTCGGCTGGCGCGGCGATATGTCGAGTGAATGCCGGCTGCCGTTATGCGAAATGACAGCACCCAACCAAGTGCAGCTGCGCAAGACGATCGAGGAATTCGAGCGGGGAAAATGATTTTCCAATGCCCTCATCCTCTCGCATTGGCGGACTGTGCGACGCCTGGTCGAATGAATTTCAACAGCGGAACAAGGATCACCTCTCTCTCGCATAGGCGGAGACCAGGGTGACGGTTTTTGCGACCATGAGAAAATCTCCAATACGCGTACTGCTGGTAGGCGCGGCCGGACGTATGGGCAAGACGATTGTCGATCTTGCAAAGGGGGATCCAGATGTCGAGATCGTCGCCCAATGCGACCTGGCTGACGTAATCAAACCTGCGATGACAAAGTGCGATGTGGCGATCGATTTCAGTCATCCCGACGCAACCGAAGGAATTTGCCGCGCGGCATTACAAGATCGACGACCGCTCGTCATTGGAACAACAGGGCATCCCCCGGAACAACGGCACACGATTGAAAAAGCCGCTAAGTCCCTGGCGATTGTTTTCGCATCGAATTTCAGCGTAGGTGTGAACGCACTTTTTAGCCTAACACGCAGCGCTGCGGAGATGCTCGGCCGCGAATTCGATCTCGAAATTATCGAAACACATCATCGCATGAAGAAAGATGCGCCCAGTGGAACGGCGAAGACACTCGCCGAAGTTTTGCGTAAGGCACGAAGGATCGATGAGCAAATTCCGATCAAGTCGATCCGTGAAGCTGATGTGGTCGGTGAGCACACGGTGATTTTTTCCGGACCGGACGAACGCCTCGAGCTTTTTCACAAAGCTGATAGCCGGGCAGCTTTTGCACGCGGAGCCCTGCGCGCCGCACGGTGGGTGATTGGCAAATCGCCGGGGCTTTACTCGATGAAGGATGTGCTTGGATTGTAGTGTCAGCCGTGTCGGCTGCGTTTTCGGGGAATCTTGCAGGCGGCACGCTTGCCTCTACAGCATTTGAAATGAGAACTGCTATCGCGCTCGGATCGAATCTTGGCGATCGGCTCGACAATTTGCGCGCAGCGCGAAAAGAAATTGTCGAGCTCGTGGGGGTGCAATCGCCCATTCTTTCTTCGGCGATCTACGAAACGGATCCGATCGGTTGCGAACCGGGCGCGCGAAAATTCTTGAACGCGGTTTTTGAATTCGGATACGAGGGCGATCCGCTGAATCTCTGGAAACAATTGGCTGAGATCGAGGTTAGTCTTGGCCGGTCGCGCGATCATGCGCGCAATGTTTCTCGCAAGATAGACATCGACCTCCTCTACGCCGGCGAGACGAAGATCGATGACCAAGGATTGCAATTACCGCATCCGCGAGTGCATTTCAGAAAATTCGCGCTTCAGCCGCTCGCCGATATCAGGCCGGACTTGATTTTGCCAAACCAGACGAAAACTGTCCGCGAGTTGCTCGCGCAACTTCATGAGTCAGGTAATGTAGTGTGCCTCACCAACGACTGGGAATCTCGATGAAAGATTTTCGTGAAATGAAGCGGCGCGGTGAACGAATCACTGCGCTGACGGCTTATGATTATCCAACGGCCCGTTTGCTCGATGAAAGCGGGATCGACATCATTCTCGTGGGCGACTCGTTAGGGATGGTAGTGCTCGGCCATCAAGATACCACGCGCGTCACGCTGGACGAAATGTTGCATCATACACGCGCGGTGGCGCGCGGTGTGAAACAGGCCCTGCTCGTCGCCGACATGCCAATTCATACCTACGACACGCCCAAACAGGCAGTCGAGACGGCAAAAAAATTAATCTCGATTGGCGCACAGGCGGTGAAGCTCGAAGGCGGCTCAAGCCACGTCGCACAAATCGAGGCGATCACGCAGGCGGGAATTCCGTTCATGGCGCATATTGGAATGCTGCCGCAAAGTGTTCGGGAAGAAGGCGGCTATAAAGTCAAAGGACGGACTCAACCAGAAGCCGAAGCGCTGATTGCAGATGCGCGCGCGGTGGAAAAGGCCGGAGCGTTCTCGATGGTGCTGGAGATTGTGGTCGCGGATATCGCAAAGCAAATCACGAATACGATCGGCATCCCAACCATCGGCATCGGGTCAGGCGAGCATTGCGACGGACAAATTTTGGTCACGCACGATCTGATCGGATTATTCCCATGGTTTACGCCCAAGTTCGTTGCGCCGGCGGCACGGGTTGCGGATGAGATTCGACGGGCTGCAACCGCGTTTATTGAACGAACGCGAAGCGGCAACGTGTTGTCTAATTCCGGCGGCAGAAAGGGCGATGCATTAGGGCGGTTCGGTTAACCGCCCTGCCAATTTGACAATTTTGTCGCGCTGCCGGTTTATGTTGATCCAGTAATGAAAGTTTCCGAGTACAACGATTTCGATAGTTTCGAGACCGAAGGATTGCTTGCGGGAGGCAAAGAGCGCAGTTGGCTCTGGTTTGGCTTGATTGTCTCGTTGGGAATACACTTCGCGCTTTGCGCCTATTTCTACCGCGCCCGTTTTCTACCTGTGGATGCTATGATGGCGGGGGCACCGCAACCGCCGACGTTCAAAGTCAAGAGTGTCGACCTTGCACAGCAGCTCGACAAAAGCAGCATGGATCAAAACAATCCGGCGGCGAAACCGGAGCCCGATAAAACGGATGTGCAATTGCCGGACGAAAAGAAATCCTTTGACAAGTTGCTGCAGGACATTCAGGCGAGCGCGGCCATGCCGGACGATATCCGCGATGTCCTGCCGAACCAGCCGAAGACGGAACAACGGGACGTGAGCACCGTTCTTACCGAGATTGAGCCCACAACCGCACAAACTCTTTCCAATAATCCGAACGGGACGCACCAACAATCGTTGCTTAATGAAACAGCGATGTCTGGCCGGCCACAACCGGCCTTAAGCGGGACTGAACTTGCCACAAGCACGTCGATTAAGCGGCCGAATACTTTTACAAGCAAGATGCCGGCCGACAGCGCTGGACCGAATAAGGGACGCGCTCCAGGTTTCAGCGATTTGGATCAGTTGCTGGCGCAAAAAGGTCCGCTCGGATCTGGCACCAAATTGCGGATGCCTGACGATCAACTCTTCGAATATGACAGCGCGACGTTGCAGTCGAGCGCGATCGATCAACTGCAAAAGCTTGGCACGCTCATCCAGCGCAACCCGAAAGCGACATTCAGTGTGGAAGGCTACACCGATTCATTCGGCACACCGGAATACAATCTTGATCTGAGCCAACGCCGCGCTGACAGCGTAAAACAGTATTTGGTCGAGGCGATGCGAATTAGTCCCGCGCAAATCGAAACGCGTGGTTATGGTGCAACGAAATTCCGCACGTCACCGAACGGCTCGATCGAAGAACAGAGCTCGAATCGGCGTGTCGAGATTGTGGTGCACACGAGCGAAGGCTGAGGTTTCTGTAGCGGCAAGAGCGTCGAATCGCGTTGTAGCCACGGCCCTGCGGGCCGTCAGAATCAAACTCGCGCGCGTTCTCCGATACCGCCCACAGGGCGGTGGCTACAGCGCCCTACCAGTTTTTAATCCACTGATTTTGGTCGCTGGGCGCGTTCGCAGTGCTCCAAAGATCGAACGTTGGATTGACCGCATTTGCAACGGGAGGAGTTCTGTAACCGTAGTCATTCCCGAATGGATCAACCACACGGGTTGAATTGTCTGCTGGATTCGGACGCAGCATGGTCGGCTTTAGTGCCATGTATGACTTTGCACTTGCTGGCGGTGTTCCCGTGGATGCGTTCGAGCCGCCGATCACGTCATCTCCATCGCCAGTCAAAGCTTGATAAAGGGCATGCCCTCCGTTGCTGCCATCATGCGGCGGGTAAATTCCATTATCCGCCTTGTAACTTTCGAGCGCTGCGGACATCGCGGCAATTTCAGTTTCGGCGCGTGCGCGTGCGCCTTTCTTTTGCACGTAGCCAACTGTGCTCAGAATTAGCCCGGCCAGCACGATGATAATGGCGATGACGACGATCAACTCGATGAGGGTGAAGGCGCCTCCGGCGCCAAATGTCGAAACACGAATGCCGAATGTTGAAGGAGTGGTTAACCCGAAAGATCGAATGCGTGCGAGACTTTTTTCGCCATTCGTCATGCGGATTTCGTCATTCGCCCCGCGCGTCAGGTTTGCTGTTGCAAGCCGCTGATGATGCTGATGAGCGGCGTAAAGAGCGCGAGCACAATTGTGCCGACGATAACCGCCAGAAACACGATCATGATCGGCTCGAGCATCGAAGTGATCGCCGCCACCGCGTTATCGACCTCATCATCAAAAACGTCCGCAATCTTCAAAAGCATTTCCGGGAGCTGACCAGTTTCTTCGCCCACGTCGATCATGCTGACGACCATCGGCGGAAAAGCGCGGCTGGCCTCGAGCGGTTGCACAATCGATTCGCCCTCCTTCACGCTGTCGTGCACTTTGGAGATCGCGTCAGCAATGGCGGCATTGCCAGCTGTGGCGCGCGTGATATTTAACGCCTGTAAAATCGGAACACCGCTCGTGACCAGCGTCCCGAGTGTGCGCGAAAAACGGGAGATCGCGGTTTTGCGGATTAAATCGCCAAAGAGCGGCATCCGCAGTTTGAAACGATCGATCCACCATCTTCCGGTGCGCGTACGAGAGATGAATTTATAAGCCATAACCGTGGCGACGACCGCGCCGAGCAGAAGCAAGCCATGGTTCTTAACGAAGTTACTCGCTCCGATCACAAACATGGTGATGGCCGGGAGCGGTTTGTTGCCGAGCATGTCGTGAAAAATCGCTTCGAACTTCGGCACAATGAAGACAAGCAGAAAGCCCATGATTGCCACGGCCATGGTCATCACGATGAGCGGGTACACCATCGCCGCGACAACTTTGTTCTTAATCTTCGCGGCTTTCTCCTGAAATTCCGCAAGCCGGGTTAGGACAAGCTCGATCACGCCGCCGACCTCACCCGCTTTCACCATGTTGACGTAGAGATCGTCAAAGATCCGCGGGTGCAGGGCAAGAGCGTCGGAAAATGTATTGCCGCCTTGCACCGCGTCAGCAAGTTTGTTGATTGTGTTTTTTAAGACAGTGTCGCGTTCCTGTTTTTCCAGAACATTTAAACTTCGCAGCAAGGGCAATCCGGCATCGATTAGCGTCGCGAGCTGGCGCGTGAAAATCATCAGGACCTTCGGCTTAACTTTTTTGCGCTGGAAAAGAACGATGCTGGTTTTCCCGCGCGGCCGCGCGATACGCGCCATTTTTGCAGCGCGTCGCCGAGCGACTTTTCCGTCACGGCCGGCTGCGGCTTCTTCGTAAACGCTCGTCGGAAAATAACCGGCCTGACGCAATTGGCCGATTGCTTCATTGGTGGAACCAGCTTCAACCAAACCAGTCGCCTCCTGTCCTTTAGCGTCAAGAGCTACGTAGTTGTAACGTGCCATAATAGTCTCAGGTGGCCGAGACCATAGCTACCCTGAACACCGCTGTCGAGCTTTTCGCTTGGAGAGCGCGCGCGCCCTCGCCTGCAGCGCGGTGGGCGCCTCCTCGGGCGGAATATTGGCTACCTACGTGTATTTTAGTACCTCCTCGATTGTGGTGTCGCCCGCGAAGATGCTGCGCACACCATCCTGGCGGAGCGTGACCATCCCAAGCTCAATCGCCTTTTCCTTCAGAGTAACGGTCGGTGCGCGCTCATTGATCAACTCACGAAGTGGATCGGTGATTTTTAATAGTTCGTAAATCCCTTTTCGCCCTTTATAGCCGGTATTATTGCACGCGTCGCACCCCTTGCCGTAATAGAAGTGTTTTTCGCCGATGTCGCGCCGCGAAATCCCCAGCTCTGCGAGTAATACCTCATTCGGTTGATAAGCCGCGCGACATCGAGGGCAAATGCTGCGCAGCAAACGTTGCCCGAGGACGGCTTCGAGCGTGGATGAAATCAGAAATGGCTCTACCCCCATGTCGATTAGACGCGTAACCGCGCCGGGTGCGTCATTTGTATGCAAAGTGGTGAAGACAAGATGGCCGGTCAGCGACGCCTGAATGGCAATTTGTGCCGTCTCGAGGTCACGTGTCTCGCCCACCATGATGCGATCGGGATCCTGGCGCAGGAACGAGCGCAGGGCTCGCGCGAACGTCAGGCCGATGGCTTCGTTCACCGGTACTTGCACGATTCCTTCCAGATCGTATTCGACCGGTTCTTCCGCAGTGAGCAACTTCGAATCGATCGTATTTACCTTCCGCAAGCAGGAATAAAGCGTGGTCGTCTTTCCCGAGCCGGTTGGTCCGGTCGCAATGAAAATGCCGTTGGGACGATTGATGATTTCGAGAAGATAATCGCGGATGTAATCGGGCATGCCGAGCGCCTCGATATCAAGATTCACAGTCGTGCGATCGAGCACACGAAGCACGAGGCTCTCACCAAACTGCGTTGGTAAAGTTGAAACTCGAAGATCGATACTGCGTCCCGCGATGTTTTTTTGAATGCGGCCGTCCTGGGGCAGTCGTCGCTCTGCGATGTTCATACTTGCCATCACCTTAACCCGAGAGATGACTGGCAGCGCGAGATGACGGGGAGGCGGCGACATTTCGTAAAGCGCGCCATCCACGCGATAGCGGATTTTGAATTCGTTTTCGAACGGCTCAAAATGAATGTCGCTCGCCCGATCCTGGATCGCTTGATATAGAATAAGATCGACGAAACGAATGATCGGCGTTGCATTCGCCTCTGCTTCAACCACGTCGGCGCCATCTCCTTCACGCAATTGCAACAGCTCGCCCGTTTCACCGAGCTGTTTAAGAACATCCTCCATGCTCGACGTATCGGTGCCGTAGTACTGCTTGATCCGATCTTCGATTTGCTCCGTCGGCGAAACGACGACGTGAATGTCCTTGCCAAGTGCAAAGTGAAGATCCTCGGCTGCCCTTAGATCGAGCGGATCCACGAGTGCGATACGTAGTGTGTTGCCACTTATTTCAATCGGGAGTGCGCCGTGCAACCGGGCTAGTCCGCTCGGGATCAAACGCGAGATTTCCGGCGCAATCTCACGTTCGGACAGGTCTACAAAATCGGTGCCGAGCGCGTCAGCGATCGTTTGGTAAAACCCGCGCTGGTCGACAAAACCGCCATCAACCATCGCCTGCTCGATCGATTTTCCATTCAGATCCGCCTCAGTCAGCACGTCTTCCACCTGTGATGGCTCCAAGACGTGGTGCTCGACAAAAAACTCGGCGATTTGCTTGTCGTTCATGCGATCAACAGATGGCCAACACGCCAGCGGCTTGCCGGCAGCACACGCGTCTCGCGTGCCGGCGATTGCAGCCTCGTAATCGCAAACTTTTCCCGGGAGCCATAACTAACTAACGTCGCCCATGGTAGTGGAAATAACTTCGTCCGCAGAGGTAAGGCCGGCCAGGACCTTGCGCACGCCATCTTCGCGCAACGTCCGCATTCCGAGTTCACGGGCGCGTTGTCGTAGCATCAAAGTCGAGCTGCGTTTGTTGATCATATGGCGCACTTCATCGTCGATCACAAAAATTTCGAATATGCCCATTCGGCCCTTGTAACCGATTTGGCGGCATTGTTCGCATCCGACTGCCTTCATCACCTGCGCTTCGCCAAGCTGGCCCGGTTCAATCCGCAGGGCACGCAATTCCGTCTCGCTTAGCTCCCCTGGTTGTTTGCAGTTCCGACACAGGCGCCTGACAAGTCGCTGCGCCATAATCGCGCGCACCGAAGAGGCGACGAGAAACGGCTGCACCCCGATGTCGATCAAACGGGCGACAGCAGCGGGAGCGTCGTTTGTGTGCAACGTGCTGAAAACAAGATGTCCGGTAAGGCTCGCGTTCGTAGCGATGCTCGCAGTCTCAAGGTCACGAATTTCGCCGATCATGATAATGTTCGGTGCCTGGCGCAGGATCGAGCGCAGCGCTGCCGGAAACGTCATGCCGATCTCTGGATTCACTTGTACCTGGTTGATCCCGTTCATCTGATACTCGATCGGCTCTTCCACGGTGATGATCTTGCGGTCCGGCTTGTTGATGTAATTAAGGCAGGCATATAGCGTGCTCGTCTTGCCGGAGCCGGTGGGGCCGGTGACGAGAAGAATGCCGTCGGGGAGTTTGATCAGACGCTCGAAGGTTTCTTGATCATCGGAAAGAAATCCAAGCTCGGGCAAACCGAGCATCAAGCTGGACTTGTCCAGCACGCGCATGACCACGCTCTCGCCGTGGTTTGTAGGAATGGTCGAGACGCGAAGATCGATTGGTTTCTTTTTGATTTTTACCTGGATGCGACCGTCTTGCGGCAAGCGCTTTTCCGCAATGCTCATCGAGCCAGTCATGATCTTAAGGCGGCTGATAATGGCCGATTGCAAGCGCTTGGGCGGCGCTTGCATTTCCTGCAATACGCCGTCGATGCGAAAACGGACACGGAATTTTTTATCGAGCGGTTCGAGATGAATATCGCTCGCGCCCACGCGATGCGCCTCGATCAATAGCATTGAGACCATGCGAATGATCGGCGCATCAACTTCGTCGCCCACAAGTGCTTCCGTGCCGTCGCCGATTTCCAGGCCAAGATCGATATCTTCTCCAATTTTTTGTTGAAGAACGTCCGCGGCTTCGTCGGCCGTGCCGTAATATTTAATGAGCGCCTCGCGAATTTTTTCCGGGCTCGTGCAGACCAATTCAAGCTCGCGCTGAAGGAGAAAACTCAGGCTATCGATCGTATCGATGTCGAGAGGATCGCTTACCGCCACAACCAGTCCGGTTTCGCCGAAAGCCACCGGAATCACCTTGAAACGGCGCGCTTCCTCGCCGCGAATTTGATTGATGACTTGCGGCGGGATGACCATGGAAGAAATATCGATCCAATCCATTATTTAAACGCGAACGCGCGCTTTCAACTTGGGGGCGTGTCACAAGTCCCACCTCTTGCAGGATTCTGACCACGTAGTCTTCGTTGTGTTGCACGAGCGGAATGACGAAAGCGCGATTTTGGCTTGAGGCAGAGCGTACAATCCCCCTCGGCACTGTCAACGAGCGGCGAGCAAAGCCGGCAGGTTTTTCCGCGGCGGAACAGGCCTTGACACAGGGGAAATCGATTCAGCCTTAGATTATGGCAACAACAAAACAAAAAGCTGCCGCAAGAAGAAACGTCAGAAAAGGCGCCGCTGCCGCGAAGCGCAAACGAACTGTCGCACACCTGCCAAAGAGAGTACGCACTGCGCTTGGCAAAGAAGGCGCGAAAGCCGCTCGGAAGAAAAAGCGGGCCCGATAACAGACGAAGTCCGGATTTACTCCACCGTGACGCTTTTGGCGAGGTTGCGGGGTTTATCGACGTCGCGGCCCAGCTCGACAGCGAGATGGTAGGCGAGTAGCTGAAGCGGAATGACGGTGAGGATCGGCATCAGACAATCGGGCGCCTCTGGGAGAGAGACAATTTCGTCGGCAGTTTCCTTGAGTCGCTTCGCACCATTCCCACTGGTGAACGCAATGATCGGACCTTTACGAGCTTTGACTTGCTCGATGTTATTCAGGTTCTTCGAGAAGACTGCGTCGTCGGGGGCGATAAAAATCGAGGGAAGATCCGGACGCACCAGCGCAATGATGCCGTGCTTGAGCTCGGCGCTCGGATGGCCTTCGGCGAAAAGATAAGTAATCTCTTTCATTTTCAGCGCGCCTTCGAGAGCGATGGGAAAATTGAACTGGCGCCCGAAGAAAAGAATTCCGTCAGCATCGACATATTTCTTTGCGATCGCTTTAATTTGATCGCTTAGCTTCAAGACAACTTCGATTTGCTCGGGCAATGCTTCGAGCGCTTCAATCATCCGGCTTCCCTCCGTAGTGGAAAGATTTCGCATCCGACCGAGGAGCAGGCCAATGAGAGTGAGGATGGCCAGTTGCGACGTAAAAGATTTTGTGGCCGCGACACCGATCTCTGGTCCCGCATGCATGTAAACGCCGCCATCACTCTCGCGCGCGATCGTGCTCGCGACGTTATTACAAATTCCCAACGTGCGGAAACCTTTGCGCCGGCTTTCGCGCAATGCACCGAGTGTATCGGCCGTTTCGCCGCTTTGGCTGATGGCGAAAACGAGTGTGTCGGGCGTCATCGGCGTATTACGATGGCGAAATTCGCTCGCGTACTCGATTTCCGTGGGAATGATGGCGAGGCGTTCGATCAAATATTCTCCGACCATGGCGGCATGCAGAGCCGTGCCGCAGCCGGTAAGAACAATGCGTCCGACGTCGCGCAACTGCGCGGGCGTCATGTTCAAGCCGCCCAATTTAGCGGTGCATTCTTCCAGACTGAGCCGGCCGCGCATTGCATCGCGCACCGAGTTCGGTTGCTCAAAGATTTCCTTGAGCATGTAATGGGGGTAATCGCCTTTCTTAATATCCTCGGCAGTGAATTCGAGCTTGCTGACTTGATGAGCACCACTTGTTCCGGCCAGTGAGCTGATCTCGAATTTGCCCCGTTCTACCGTGGCGATGTCGAAGTCGTGTAAGTAAACGGCTTCGCGCGTGTACGCGACGATCGCGCTGACATCGCTGGCCAAAAAATTTTCCTCTTTGCCAACACCGAGCACAAGCGGGCTCCCACGCCGCGCGCCGATCATAAAATCCGGAATATCCGCGTGGATTAGCGCGATGCCATACGTGCCGATCACCTGCTGAAGCGCAGCGCGAACAGCAGCTAGGAGGCGCGCTTTCTTCTGATCAACATCCACAGTGCTGGCGCAGGATTCGTCATAGAGTTTCCCGATCAGATGCGCGAGTACTTCGGTGTCAGTTTGGGAGCGAAAACCGTTATCACCGCCGCGGACGAGATCGTCTCTGAGCGCCTGATAATTTTCGATCACTCCGTTGTGGACGAGCGCAAGCTTACCGCTCGCGTCGAAGTGCGGGTGCGCATTTTCGTCAGTCACTTTGCCATGCGTGGCCCAACGCGTGTGGCTAACGCCGAATGAGCCGGTAAGCGGTCGCTCCGTTGTCAGTTTTGAGAGCGCCGCTATGCGCCCGGCACATTTACGAGTCTCGAGATGGCCTCCATCCACAATCGCAATGCCGGCGGAGTCGTAACCCCGATATTCAAGGCGCCGCAACCCGTCCAGTAAAATGGGCGCCGCTTCAGCGCGCCCGACATAGCCAACGATTCCGCACATGTTTGGAGTGTAGTGGCGGCTGTCTCCAGTGGCAAGATTGCCAGGTTGGAGAGGACGCCTCGGTATGACAATAACGCAAAACAGTTGCCGGAACGCGCGGACGCTGAATTATTGAGGCGTGGCAACACAACATCGATCCCGAGGCGAATCGCCATCGGACGATCCTTTTCCCGCAATCTCGACCCCTGCGCTTCCGCCCGGTACGACGCAACGAACGCTCGCCATCATCATGGGCGGTGGTGCGGGCACGCGTTTGTTCCCGCTAACGAAAGATCGCGCCAAACCTGCGGTGCCGCTCGGTGGAAAGTATCGGGTCGTCGATATTTCGATCAGTAACTGCCTGAACTCCGGGCTGCGGTCGATCTATGTGCTCACACAGTTCAACAGCATGTCGTTACATCGACATATTGAGGCCAGTTACAAGTTCGATAATTTTTCGCGCAGTTTTGTGGATATCCTTGCCGCTCAACAAACGCCCGCAAGCTCGCAATGGTATCAAGGAACTGCCGACGCCGTGCGGCAAAACATGCGCTATTTCCTCGAACGCCCGTTTGAGTACTATCTGATCCTGAGCGGCGATCAGCTTTACCGGATGGATTTTCGGGCGCTACTGCATCAGCACATCCGTTCCGGCGCCGAGATCACCCTCGCTACCAAGCCAGTCCATCGACATCAGGTTTCCGAGTTCGGCATTATGCAAAGTGGAGTCGATCGCCGAATCGCGCGCTTTGTTGAAAAACCGACCGACGAGGCTGTTCTTCAGGAAATGAAAATGAGCCCCGAACTGCTGGGGACGATCGGTTTGAACGAAGGTGAGCAGATGTTCCAGGCTTCGATGGGTATTTACGTATTCAATCGGAAGGTGCTGATTGAATGTTTGGACAATAACCTCGTCGATTTCGGAAACCACATCATTCCACAATCAATCAAAGATCGACATGTGAGTGCGTTTATTTTCAAAGGCTACTGGGAGGACATCGGGACGATCCGGGCGTTTTATGAGGCGAATCTCGATCTGACCGATCTGGTCCCAGAATACAGTTTCTTCGACACCGAGGCGCCGATTTACACCCATCCGCGCTTTTTACCTGGCAGCAAAATAAACGGAGCCACGCTTCGACAAGCGATTATTTCAGATGGGTGCATCATTTCAGATGCGCACCTGGAGCGCTGCGTGATCGGCATTCGCAGCATTATTCAAAGCGGCGCCACCATCCGGAACAGCATTGTAATGGGCGCGGATTATTTTGAACAAGATCGACAAGAAGACTCAACCCGACCGCCGATTGGAATCGGGCGCAACTGCGTGATCGACCGTGCGATCATCGACAAGAACGCGCGCATTTCCGACGGAGCTGTGATTACACCGGAAGGGAAACCGGCGAATTTCGACGCGGACAATTACTTCATCCGCGATGGCATCGTCGTGATACCAAAAAACGCCGTGATTCCAGCCGGCTTCTGGATCTGATCGGCTTCTTGTCGCCGAGGTCCGTGACCCGATTCTCCCGATGCGTGATTTTCACTGCCGCGGGAGCGAACACGACTGCGACGGCGGGCGGGGACGCCGTTATCGCCTATCGGTCATGCCTGCGAACTGACCTCCGGTCTCCCATTTCTCCTGTTTATTCCAGGGAATGACTGACTCGTGGTGGTCGTCCGGATCAGCGACCAGACGGGGTGTCTCCTTTTGTGTCGCGCACGAGACGAAGGTTATCGCCGTCGCAAACAACAGAGCGGAAGTGAAGTTTTTTCGAAGGTTAGGGATTAGTGCCAGCATAAATGACATTGTCTCCAGGTTGCACTTGGACGCCGCGCGCCAAGCTGTTGGTGATGATATCGCCGATAGCGGTCGCGGGTTCAACTGAAGAAATACGAATTCTGCCAATCAAAGTGCCGCCCCGCAAAACAAGCATTTCCGAGTTAGGTTCGACGCCCTGACGGCCTCCAAGATTTAGAACCACAAAATTATACGCCTGATTGACCGCAAGGACGTTACCACGCACGCCTGGTTTTCGCGCGCCCACTTCGCGGCGTTTTGTCTCCCGTTGGGGACGGACCGAATTATCCTGGGGGCGAACCTTTTCAGATAGAAAAATCTTCTCGCGTTCCGCGCTGTCGAGTTGGCGACGAGCATCATCGAGTTGCGCCTGTAACTCCGCTGTCGATGGAGCGCCCGGATTTTCCGCAGGTTGGCTTGCCGCCCCTGATGTTGTCCCTGCTGCTGTCCCCGTTTCTTGGATCCGCTTTTGCAGGGAAGCAATTTCTTTTTCGTTGGCCTCTATCTTGGTTTGCAATTCGGCTTTCTCCTTCTGCAATTGCGCGACTTCTTCGCCAGCCTTTGCGGCCTTGTTTTTTGTCTCCGCAATTTTCGCTTCTGCTCCCGCGACGGCCGTTTCGCGGGCTTTGACCTCCTTTTCCTGGGTCGCGCGCCGATGCTCAGCCGCATCGCGTGGAGCACCGGCATTTGTCGCATTTGTGCGCAGCGCTTTCACTTTGTGAGTGTTCAAAACGCCGAAAATCGCCGCCATCACCAAGAACAGCACGGAAAGTCCGATCACGCTTCTCGGCGTGGCCGCGGAGGTCGTGGATTTCGAGCGCAACATGGAGAGGCCCCCTTGTAACGGCGAATCAGGGTCAAATGCAATTCCGATTTCGATTTCCTGGCAAGATAGGGGGCTATTGGAATTCGAATTCAGATTGCGTCTGTCGATGTTTCACCCTATAGAAGCGCCGCATGGGGCAGCAACACCGCGTCCGATCCAAACGCAAGCGACGAAAGGCCTATCTACGCCGTAAGAAGACTTCTATTCGAGCGACGCGCCGAGAGCCAGCCAAGCCAAGGGGGAAGAAGCAAGCCGTCCCTGCGGAATAGGTCTTGCACCCTCGGCGGTGGAAGAAGCGCGGGTATAGAGGCCGCCACAACCTTGGCTTACAGCCCCAGTTTCTTCTCGATCTCTTTCACTCGCGCGAAAAGTTTTCCGAGCCGATGAATCCAAGCAATCTGTTGTTTTGCTTCCGCGAAGGGGACTGCGGGATAGCCGAACCAGACTCCTCCCCGAAGGTCCTTCGAGACGCCGCTTTGCCCCGCAATCACAGTTCCATCGCCAATTTCGACATGGCCCGCAATGCCGACCTGCCCCGCCATGGTGACGCGCTCACCCACACGCGTGCTGCCTGAGATGCCAGTCTGGGCCACGATGATCGAATTCTTCCCGACCACGACATTGTGCGCGATCTGCACCAGGTTATCGATCTTGACGCCTTCCTGAATCCACGTGCGGCCAAACCGGGCCCGGTCAATCGTCGTGTTCGCGCCGATCTCGACATCGTTATCGATCTGAACAAATCCGAGCTGCTGAAGTTTTTTCTGGCGGCCATCGACCACCTCAAATCCAAATCCATCTGCGCCAATTACTGCACCGCTGTGGATAATGACACGCAAACCAACGCGACTTCGCTCCCGGATTGTTACGCGCGGATAAATCAGACACGCAGATCCAATTACCGTTTCATGCCCGATGTACGTCCCAGCCCCGATGATCGTATCATCACCGATTCTAGCGCCAGCTTCGATCACAGCGTGCGGTTGGATCGACACCCGCTCTCCGAGCTGGGCGCTTGGATCGATAATTGCGGTTGGATGAACGCCGGGCCCAAATGTGATCGGCTTTGGTGCCAGTTTCAGCACGACTTGCTCGAAGGCTTTTGCCGGATTTGCGACACGAACTTGAGCGGCAGAGATCGGCTCGGCAAAATCAGGTGGAACGAAAACGGCAGAAGCGCGGGTTTTACGCAGGAGTCCGACATATTTTCGATTTGCGAAAAAGCTGATCTCTCCGGTGGTTGCTTCTACGAGGGACGCAGCGCTGGTGATTTTCAGCGTTGGGTCGCCGACCAACTCGCCACCGGACATTGCCGCCAGTTCTTGAAGGGTAAAAGT
>VBQB01000215.1 GCA_005887855.1 Verrucomicrobiota bacterium
AGGGCGTGGTTTTTCTCTACTACGTGCACGAAAATGTATGTCTCCAATATCATGATGCGTCTCCGCTAAAAACTGGTCTGATGGTGAGACGGGTTAGTTTCCATTTTCGAGATCGATCTGCAAGCGCGCCTCATGCGCGTTCGTCTTGGAGGCACGTTTCTTTTGAAAAAAATCCTGCAGAATCGCTGCGCATTCATTTTGGAGAACACCGGAAGTTATTTCGCAATGGTGATTCAAAGCAGGGTGTTGGAGTAAATTTATCATCCCACCAGCTGCGCCGCTCCGGGGATCAGCGCATCCGAAAATTAGCCGCCGAATGCGCACATGCACAAGCGCGCCGGCGCACATTACGCACGGTTCTTTCGTCACGTAAAGATCGCAGTCCATTAAACGCCAATCGACAACGGCTGCTTCGGCCTGCGTCAACGCCAGCATTTCCGCATGCGCGGTAGCGTCCTTCAATAACTCAATTTGGTTGTAGGCGCGCCCGATAATTTTTCCTGCTCGAACAACGATCGCCCCAACGGGCACTTCATCGGCTTCGTACGCTTTTACCGCCAGCCGCAATGCATCACGCATATAAGATTCATCGCTTTGCCGATTGTCGTAAGAGTTCATCCAAGAAGTGGTGTTCCCAAAAACTCTGCGATCCTTCGCCTGGAGTTGCCAAATAATGTAAAGGCGGCTGCCTCAGCCGCAACGGCTGGCATTACGCGTAAGCGCACGCGCCTAGACCTTTCCAGCCCAATACGTCCGCATAGACTTACGCCGGCGAACTACTTGATACTCCAATGAAAAAATTATTGTCGATCCTTGCCGTATTGTCTCTCTCGTTCGTCACGGCCGGCGCCACCGAACAGGACACTGTCAATCGCTGTGCTTCGATCATCCGCGATTTTCGACAGATGCCAGAAAGAGGAATTCCAAGAGATGTGCTTCGACATTCCAAAGGGCTAGCGATCATGACTGTCGTCAAAGCGGGATTTATTTTTAGCGGCAAAGGCGGCCAGGGCGTTGTGGTCGCTCGCACAGACTATGGCTGGTCTGGTCCATCATTTATCGCCACAGGTGGTGCGGGGTGGGGTCTTCAGATCGGCGCGCAAGTGACCGATTTCGTGATCGTTCTCAACAGTGACAGGGCCGTCAGCGCATTTTCCCGTGGAGGAAATGTCACGATCGGCGCGGATCTCAGCGCCGCGGCAGGTCCAGTAGGTCGCACTGCGGCAGGCGCGATCGCGCCGACGGCTGCGGTCTATACTTACAGCAGGAGCAAAGGTCTCTTTGCCGGTGTTTCCTTGGAAGGCGCGGTGATTGGAACGCAAAGGGATTCGAATTTCCGCTATTACGGCCGACCTGTCAGGGCCGATGAGATTCTAAGTGGGCTCACCGCTCCGCCACCGGGTGCTGCGCCACTCCGCCACGCGCTCGGCCACTAATATCGACAATTCGAAAACAAACAGGCCATTTGTGTAGCCGTCGTTCCGTGTAGCGGCGCGTCTCCTCGCTTGCAAATCTAAAACAGTTGCGGCTGAGGACAGCAGCCTCTACAGGCAAACGGAGCGCTTGCCCTAGAAATTTCTTCGGCATATTAGGAACTGCTCATGCACAACAACATCGAGTCGCATTTGATTGAGAAGCGCGTTTTCAAACCGCCGCAGGATTTCGCGAAGGGGGCGCGAATAAAAAGTCTCAAGCAATACCAGCGGATGTATCGGGAGTCGATCAAGCAGCCGGCCAAGTTCTGGGCACGCGAAGCGAGCGAGCTGGTATGGCGTGCGCCGTGGAAAAAAGTTCTCGAGTGGAAAGCTCCATTCGCCAAGTGGTTCGTTGGCGGCAAACTCAACATTTCTGAAAATTGTCTCGATCGGCATCTAACCGGTCCGCGCCGAAATAAGGCGGCGATTCTTTGGGAGGGCGAACCGGGGGACAAGCGGACCCTCACCTACCAACAACTGCATCACGAAGTTTGCCGCTTCGCGAATGTGCTGAAACGGAACAAGATCAAGAAGGGCGATCGCGTCATCATCTATCTGCCAGCCATTCCCGAGGCCGCGATCGCGATGCTGGCGTGCGCACGCATAGGCGCGGTGCATTCCGTGGTTTTCGGCGGATTTAGCGCGGACAGCATTCGCGATCGCATTACCGACAGTGGCGCAGTCGCCGTCATCACCGCCGATGGCGGATATCGCCGCGGCGGAATTGTGCCACTGAAGAAAAATGTCGATGACGCGTTACGCGCCGGAACGTCGGTCAAACGGGTGATCGTTTTTCGCCGCGCGGGAAACGAAATTCACATGGAGCCAGGGCGCGATGTCTGGTGGCATCGCGAGCTTGAATATGTCGATGCAAACTGCCCGCCGGCATCGCTCGACAGCGAGCACCCGCTTTACCTTCTTTATACGAGCGGTTCCACCGGAAAACCTAAGGGGATTTTACACACAACCGCCGGGTATCTCGTCGGCGTTTGCTCGACCATGAAATATGTCTTCGACATTCGCGATGAAGATATTTTTTGGTGCACGGCGGATGTTGGCTGGGTTACCGGACACAGTTATATCGTTTACGGCCCGCTGGCGAACGGCGCGACGACCCTTATCTACGAAGGCGCGCCGAACTGGCCGGAGCCCGATCGTTTCTGGAGGATCAT